>JAFPVA010000033.1 GCA_017413105.1 Butyrivibrio sp.
AATCCATAATAAAACACTGATGTAGTGCACTGTGATTTTGAGCCGGTGCACTATTTTATTGATGGATTTAGCGACGCTCGAAATGTTAATTTCTTGATTTTTTTTATCATGGAATGGCAAAATCAGTTAGTGAGTTATATTGATACGTAAACAATCGGTGTAAGCCCAAACAAAAAAACAGACTTCATATATCCAAAATCTGTCCTTTTGTTTGGGCTTCAGACCGATTTTTATCTAAGTGAACTAAGTCGCGTCCGGGTGGCTGTGGAATTTCAATCTACCACCGTATAAACAAATCTTACCATTATCTCATGGTTTTAGACACCCTTAAAACTCAAATGCAGTCTTTATTCCACGACAAATGAGCCTTCGTGAAAAGGCTTGGTTAGAAGTATAAAAGCTAGTTATTCAACAAAGCATATATCTGCCATCCATGCGAAATGTGATCAGAGGCTCACCACACTTGGAACATTTACAAATATCACGGTTATATAGAATCTTGATCTTTTCAGCAACTGTCTTGCCTTTTAGATTGGAAATATACTGCTGACATCCAAGCAGGTTTCGGCAGAGGGTGATCTTCTGAGCTTTGCATCTGCAGGCAAGAAGTCCATAGTATCGTATCCTTACAAATCCTTTAGGAAGTATATGAAGAAGAAAACGTGATACAAACTTTTCTCCTGTGATGGTCATGGGACGATATTTGCCATCGATTCGATAGTCCTTTGCACTGAATGTTACATTCTCAGAATCCATGCTCAGAATACGGCTGTTGCTTATGGCAATCCTGTGAGTATATTTACCCAGGTATTTAAAGACTTCCTGAGCTCCCTTAAATGTTCTTTTGGAATACACAACCCAGTCCATAGCGTAGAGCTTATCAAGAAGACTTTTGAACTCATATGTATTCCTAAGCTTTTCCGCACCACCTGTATAAGACAGCCTTTCTGACTCGTGGAGACATTTCATTTCATCAAGATAGTGCCTTTTGAAGACTGCAGACATAACCTTCACTGGTAGAAAGAACTTGTTTCCCTTGTCCTTCCAGTGATTCTTGTCATCAAGGCCACCACCCAGAACTATCGTATGAATATGCGGGTGATAATTAAGCTTGGATCCCCATGTGTGAAGAATGCAGATATAGCCTATTTTTGCTCCGAAGTGCTTGGTATCCTTAGAAAGCTCTGCCAGCGTCTTGTTAGCAGCATGATAGAGCGCATCATAAAGAAGCTTCTGATTGGCATAGATTAAGGGATACAAAAGCCCCGGAACTGTAAATACCGTATGAAAGTAAGGAGCATCAAGGACATCCTCGCGTCTTAGGTCTATCCATTCATCAACCTCCATTGCCTGACACATAGGACAATGTCTGTTTTTGCAGGAATTGTAATGAATAAATTTAGAGTGGCAGGATTCGCATTCACTCACATGTGCACCCATCTCAGCTGTACGGCAGGATCTTATGCACTTGATTGCCCTGAACTGCTCATCTGAAAATGATCTGTCAGCGATCATGGGAAGAAACTGCTCAAAAACATCCTGAATAGTAATGCTGTTCATGTCAGTTTTCCTTCTTCTTTCTCTTGCCCTTCTTTTTCATTGGATGATCCAAGGGACTCTTAACACCCATGATTGCTTTATTCGAAACATGTATGTATACCTGAGTGGAATTCGGAGATCTGTGTCCAAGCATTGCCTGTACATACTCTCTGTCAGTATGATTCTCAATCAGATGTGTAGCGAAGGAGTGGCGCAGGGTGTGTGGGTGAAGCTTGATTCCGGCATCTTTGCCTACTCGCTTCACCATAGCTTCAACTCCGCCGACTTTGAGTGGTCTGTGCGGCCTTTTCAATGAGACAAACAGGATATCACGAGGTTCCGGATTGGCATGCCAATACTGTTTAAGAAGTTCGAGTGTCCTATCGGAAAGAATAGTCCAATGATCACCTCTGTTTTTACTGTTGCGGATATGGACCTGCATTGTGCTCATATAGATATCGCCCGGTGCGAGCCTTACGACCTCACCAGCTCTCAAGCCTGAAGAATAGACAAGAGCGATTATAGCTTTGTTTCTGATGTTCTGGGCAGTGTCAATAAGCTTTTCTATCTGTTCTAGTGAAAGTGTTTGTGGCAATGTCCAGTCAACTTTCATACGTGGAACTATATCCAGATCCCATGGGATATGTAGTAGATGCTTATAAAAGAATGACAAAGCTGAACACATGCAATTGCAATACCCTGGTGTTGCCCCGTCGTCCCTGCGCTCCAGAATGTAATTACGGACATCATAAAGAGAGAGTTCTGAAATAGGCTTTTCTCCCGCCCATTCCAGGAACTTGGTAGTATGAAACTTATAGATAAAGCATGTCCTTGGCGAAAGATTTCTAATATCGCATTCCTTTTCAATTCTTTGTAGTATTTCTTCGTACATAAAAAACCTCCATAGTTAGTAGTAATCTGACAGTTACACTAACCATGGAGGTGGACGTTCCCAGTAAAAGTACTTGTATGAAGTAATGATAAATGATACGCTTTTCATGGCAGTAGTAGTGGTTTTGATAATGATAGGTTTTTGTGTGGTAACTTAAACATACATCATCATAGCTTCACTATCTACTGCTTTTTAAGTAAAAGAAAACGCTGCGCCATAGCCTTGGCAGGCCGTCGCGCAGCGACTTAGTTCAATTCGAATATTATCTTACAAAAACACTTGAAGTTAGTGACACACATGATCGTTCTGTGACCATGTGTGTTTTTTATGATAAAATTGTCTCACGTGGTCGGATGAGGTGCCAAATTTGAA
>JAFPVA010000034.1 GCA_017413105.1 Butyrivibrio sp.
ACCCCTTCACAGCAGGAAGAGGTAAAGAATTTGCTTTGCCAGGGCGAATTCAATGAGATCGTGGATTTGGCGGCTTATAGAAAAATGTGGTCTATGGGCGCTGGGCAGAAAGACGTTCTTCAATTCAGTGCTTCTGCGCTATCTATCACTGGAAATATGATGGCAAATATGGGTAATTCCGGATCTTACATGATGTTGGAGGGGCATCAAGTAAAAGTAATTACATATCCGGGAATGGGAGCGCCTCCATGGACCGTTTCTTATAGTATAGAGTCTTTGCTTAATCAGTATTACTCAACTTCCTACTGGAGAACCACGTTAAATTCTTACATAAATACCTCTACTCAGTCTCTTTCTTCCATGTAGGCTGCTTCTGAAGAAGCTGGTAACTCCTCAAATTAGAAAGTCATTTTAACTTTTATTTGACTTTTATAAAGTTTTTTAGTCTGTGGGTGGCCATGCATCACGTTTTGAAAATTTTCTTTAAAACCATAGAAATTTCCCTATAGGTACGTACCCAAGGCTTCTGGATTGGAATGGGATTATTTATTTCCCTTTGCCATGTTGTGCGTTTTACATAGCATCTGGCAGTTTGTGATATCGGTAGATCCCCCTTTACTCCATGCAGTCACATGGTCAGTATCCATATCTTTTAAGTCATAAATGCGAGTGGCGTTAGATCCGGGACCTATTGCGCATAGTGGGCAGTTTGATTTGTTATCCCTTTTCGCCTCTTTAGTCTGCCTGTTATAAACCATTAACTTGAGAGAAAATAATCATTGAGTTTAAAAGTTCCTACTTAGGAGGGGAAGTAATAGTTTATGAAGAAAATTCAGTCTATGACCTCAGAGCAGCTCCATTGGTTATACATGCTAAATGATGATGATTACTGCCATTTCGACCCGTATGTTCACGTAGTAGGTCTCAATTCTAATTGGATGGACACGCTTGCACGTAGGATAGCTGACGCAGCCGGCGGATATGCCAAGCTAAGCTTTGACCCAACAAAACCATTTACCCCCGATCATGCATTGCTAAAAGAAGTATCCCGGGTGTTTCAAATGGAGTGAAAATCCTTCTTTTCCCCCTAAAGCATGGAATCAAATGGCTATGTCGTGGGGACGTTCATATTCCTCCATGCCCCTTTTTAAAGATTACTTACAGCAGAGGCTTGATAGGAAAAGTTTCATAATTCCTCGCCATAAGTCTTGTGCTTATACTTTTTCTAACAGCGCCACGCCATCCAATCTGAATAAACTCATCAATAACATTACATCAAAACCAAATAATTATTGGGTTATTTTCGACCATAAGGAAGCTCAGACAGTGGAAAATACCTTCAAGAACAATATATTTAAAAACTGGTGCGAACTAACCAAGAACAAGACCAAGAACAGTAATAGGGGTGGTCACTTCACCTCAGGCATGTGGGGCACTTTCCCCTTATTTAATTTTCCCACATTCGGGACGGATCTTTTTCGTGCCCTAAATGACCTCGTTGACGGGCCGCAAATACTTGCCCAGGGATTTTTGTACGCATTCTACGGGTAATACAGCAAAAATAGAAGGGAGCGGAAGCTCTGAGGAAGGTTGGACGGTGCAATCCTCCTGTTACGGTTAAAATCCGCCCTCATCTCCCCTAAGCCTCGCTTAACTAAAAGCCTATTGCTTATCAAGGGTTAGTTTCTAAGCTGCTCTATCCTCCAAGTGCTACTTATTTTTTGAGGTAGAACTGTTGAAGCTCCTAAAAGTTCCAGCCAAGCCGTTGGTAAGCATTTCTGGCTTTATCTAACCTTCTTTCGGCCTCTTCTCTTTCATTGCGGGCATCATCGGCGGCCTGTTTCGCTTTTTGGTATTCTTCCCAGTCCCTTTCGCGTTCTTCCGGATCTAGCAAAACTCAGAGCTCGCCCCCATGCATGTTCTGTTTTATTTTTTAAAATGTCAGCATCCCATACGAGCGGTCGGGTGTTATCGTACCTTCAGACATTTCCTTACTCTCTCGCCTTTTCCCGGTCATTTCTTCGTAGGCCTCCAGCACGCCTTCTGCCTCTCTTCTTCTGTCTTAAAAGATTTTGAGGAGGCAGATGGGGAAAATATTGCATCTACTGCCCGGTCCAGACTTTCATGAGCCTTTCGCAAATCTTGTGGCATCAGCATGGGGTCATACAAAGTTTTTAG
>JAFPVA010000035.1 GCA_017413105.1 Butyrivibrio sp.
AGAAAATACGGGATATTTAGGATTATTCTTTTCTTAAGTTTACTGTTCATCGCACATTCTCCCTGATCTTCTCTTTTACTTTCTGCGGCATCCTGGATATCTTTGCCTTCAGTTCATGGAGCTGCGCTACTATGCTGGGCTTCTTCTCTGCACCTTTCATCTTTACCACTTTAGCCGAATACTCCTTTACCACGGCGGTGATGGCATCCATGTCTTTTGCCTTGAAGAAAACTGTATAGCGTAGCGGATCTGAATCCTTGTTCTTGACAATGGCAAAGTCCACGCCGTATTTTCTTGCAATTCGCTTGAACTGGTGCATACTCTCTCCGCTGACTTCCACGCTGGAAGCTCCCTGCCCCTGTTTTACGAGCTGCTTTACAGACTGCTTGCCCTTTCCTTCCTTATCTGCACAGTAATGGACAAACTTCTTGAGTCCTCTTACAAGAAAACTCCCTGTAAGGCTTGTTACCTTTACCGCTAACAGTATCGCCTTCTCTGATACATCATCATTCATGTGCTAATCTCCCTGCGTAGGCTGCGATACGCTGTGTCTGCGCTGATGCAGCACTAACCTCTGAAATCTTCTTTCCATACTCAGAAATGCGCTGTGTCTGCTTGCTTACTGTATCTGATAGTTCTGCTGCGTTATCCTGCACTACTCTTGCAGCGTCTTTCTTCCTCTTTTCATCCATGATCTTTGCCATACATGGGAAACAGAAAGTCGTTCCATTTCCATATGGACATGGAGTCTTGCAGTTATGAGGTTTGAGATTACCTGTTGGTATGGGGTTGCTTATTCCTGAAACAGCTTTCTTATTGCTGTATGTTTCTCTGCTCTTTACTACTCTCATGATGATTCTCCTCGTGATTGTTTTATCCGGCCTGTTCAGTCCGGATGCGGATATGGCTTTTGAAATAAAACAGGCACCAGCCCGGGGTATACCCAAAGCCAGCGCCTGTCATTAGTGATTTATGTTGGTTGATTTGTATCTTCAGGCAACAATTTTATACCTATCTATTTCCTAGGAAACACTGATTATATCAGCGTTTTTTCAAGATCAGAGTTCAGCTCCACCTCTGGATTTCACTGCCTTTTCCACGGCATCCTTCTTAGGGCTTCCTGCAATTGCATCCTTATTTGCCTTAAGCTCTCCGAGAATTGATCTCTTCTCACCGGCGGCAATCGAAGCTTTTTCTGCAGAGCCTTTTGTTTCCGTTTTTTCTGTAGATACCTCCGGCGCTCTATCTGTCACATCCGCTGCGTTTCTCTCCGCTTTAGTTTCTGCAAGAGCAGCCTGTCTTTCCACAAACTTCTCTCCAAGCTCAAAAACCTTTGCATCAGCATCGTAGTGGTAAACATTGTCAGTAAGCTTATCTACAGGGTCTACCGTAGTTGCATTAACTTCCCTGACCATGTTTTCCAGACTGCGGAGATCAAACTGGCCATTGTCCGGAATTATGAGAATCTCATGCACACTGCTGGGTAAAATGAAAAAGCTACCATCCACTCTTTCTGCGGCTTTATCCATGAAGTCCTCATAGGCAAGGACTCCAGCACCATGCACATTTCCCTCAACCGTAGCAACAAGCATCACGTCCTGCTCGGGCGGAATACTGAGTCCCATAGCTTCAACGTTCTCAACTCCCATCTGCTTGGCAAGGACTTCTGCCATACCTTCAATGACCATAGGTCTGATCTCAGGCGCATTGCGCATAGCATCCTCATGAAGCTGCTCTGCTGTGATCCCGTAGTTATCAAGCATCTGGTTTGTCACAAGGATTGTACCTGTGCCACCAGGAGTATCACCCACAACAAAGCGGTAAACCACTGCCATATCTTCCATGTCCTTATGAGGAACAGTCTCAAGAAGGGCTGCATTTCTCTCGGCAGAAACAACTTCCATGGCAAGCGTGTTCTTCATCCTGGAATAGTCACTAAAAGCAGCGATGTCAAAATCAGGTTGATCTCTGAAAGCTCCCTCTGCCATGTCTGCTGCTCTGTCCAGAGCTGTATCGTATGGTGTTCCATTCTCCACCGCCTCATAAAGCGATGTAGCATTGACATTAACACCGATATCACCATCAACCGGCTTAATTGTAATGGCCTCGTAAGACTCATTCATCTTTTCAACCGGCTGGATCCTAACCTCATATTCTTTCCCGGTTCTGTCTGTAAGCGCATCCTGAAGATCATTCGCAATATTTTCCTTAAATGTCTCAAAGTCCATGTTCTTTTCTCTCCTTATAAAAGTTGGCAACAAAAAAGCACCTGTCAGGCTGTTAATGCCCGTTCAGGTGCTCCATGTCAGATCTGTATTTTCTTTTGCAAAAGAATACACCGAGGAGTGGTCCGTTTATCTGTTTCACATCCTTGGTGCATTATAATAATATCACGCCGTTTTTCATAAGAAAAGCTACCGCAAGGCTACAATTAGACTACAATAAGACTACAATAATCAGAATCTAGCTGCTGTAGTAATAATTTCATTTACCGCATCAGAAATCTCATAATGAAGCTGTTCCTCCGGATACTTCTCCAGTGCGGAGAGAAATCCTGTTTTCCCAATCACTTTGGGTATTTCCTCTTCCTGAAAGCCACGCCTTTTCATTTCTGTATATACATCCTGAAGATATGCATCTTTTTTCTCTTTCGTTATCATCATATCAACACCCTCCAAATACTCCGATACAGATTATTCCAATATCTCTCCCGTTTCCTTACTAACTCTGACCAGACCCTCCCCAGCTCCTTACGAGTTGGCGGGAGATTTTTTATATACTCACTAAACGGATCTTTATTTATATCTTCCACAATATTTCCTCACGCCTTTATCAAGATCTGCTTCCTTCTATTTTATTCGTCTACTATTATATACAATTAGCCTTCGGTTTAACAGAACCGTTATCATCCTGATAACATGGTTCCTTCCCTAAATGCGTCCAGATATCTGTTTATAAGTTCCGTATCATAAAGCACACATCCTCTGATTGGTACAACCGCACCAGCTTTCTTAGCAATATCATCTATTATATGTCTTCCAAGAGGATATACCATCGAAGCATCTACTTTTCTGATATACTTTTCCCGCCCTGGATTAAAGCACTGTGGGAGCTTTCTGAAATCTCCTTTGCAAAGATCCATAGCACCTTCAAGTTTTACATCTGCATCCATAATCAACCTCCTCAATTGTATTTTGATGAATTAATCTGAACCTGACGTCTCATTGCTAAAAACCAACCATCTGATATAATAAAAACATAAAAAAGCGCAACTATCACTCATGCATACACAGTAAACTATTGGTGATGCCTATGTGTAAAGTAAAAGAATTAGTTATCGATGACAAAAAATTTTATATAGCAGATATCAAGCATAAGTATATGAACAACATTGTCGATGCAGCCAGAAAATGCAACTTAGTAGACAAAGTCATTCTGTTTGGTTCTTGTCTTGAAGAAAGATGCACAGACACTTCCGATATAGATATTGCAGTTTTCGGTAGCAAGACCAAATACAAAACATATCATTCAAAATCATATGAGAATTTCCTTAAGCAGATTTACGGCTTTGATCTGGAGCAGGACTATGATGTTTTATATTTCCAGACCGGAGAGGATAATCCTCAAACTATATTTCAAAACATTCTGAATGGAGCAACCATATATGCCAAGAATCAAGAAAAATAATGATCTTTCAATGAGCATGGCACTTGCAGACATAAAGCTCGTTGAGACTGTCTGCATAAATTCCAAAGAGGCGGTCCCCAAGTATTTAAAAGGGCTGTGTGCATACCACCTCCAACAAGCTGCCGAAAAGCTGATTAAAATTCAGATATACTGCTCAGGCGTTCCAATTAACAATGCTAAAATATACAAGCATTCCATAATTGCACTTCTTCAGTATGCCCAGCAACTGAATGTAAATATCAACGTTCCAAAAGCTATCATCAGTAACGCTCAAACCATTACCGATTGGGAAGCACTTGGCAGATATGATCTTCATATTGTTGTCCGTACTGACACATTAAAGAAATACTATACAGTCATTAGTGAATGGTATGATGAGCTTTACAAAGCTGGATATCGATAACAAGAGCCTCTTCGGAGGCTCTTTATTTAGCCTGCTATAAGCTCTCCGATTTTATCACCAATTGCTTCCAGCAGTGTTCCTGCAGCGACAAGTGACATAGATGCGAGAAATCCCACAAATGAAAAACCTATGGCAATTCCAAGCTGTACCCACGAATGTCTGCATATCAGCATGATAATGATGCAGAGCATCAGTAGATAGAATATACCAAGCAGCACGCATCCTATCTTTGCAAGAAGATCCATCCATGTCTTTGCAAAGCAGACAACAAGGTATATTGGGAACAATATTATTTTCATCAGGATTGTAAGAATCAGCATATTCAAGTCCTCCATTCTCTGTTTAAAATCATGTATTTACTGCCTTTACGGTAAAGGCGCTGTTATACTGGGGATAATCCCTGTTGAGCTGTGCTTTCAGCTGTGCATCCGACGTTGAGGATGCATTATAAAGCATTGCCAGAAGATACTGATCCGGCTTTCTTGGCGGTTCCGGAAGCCTGTTCCAGCAGTCCAGGACGTACTCGATATGGTATCTGTCAAGCTTAAGGAGCCTGCTCTTGACCATATTGGCACTTCGGGATTCCCCACAGACAACAAACTCTTCTTTCACCGACGTCAGCTTATCCACGATAAGATCAACAATTCCCTTTATGATTCCCTGCTCATCCGGAAAATTACCGCACAAAGCACCAAACTCAATATTTTCCTCAACAATCTCTCTGTAAGCTTTCTCATCATCATCTAATCCAATCCCATCGATTCCTTCGCTGTCAGATAAGATTTGATTAGACTCAGTATAACTATACTCAGTATTATTAATCTCAGTATAGTTAGTGTTTGAATTACAAACATGAGCATGTTTATTTTCGGTACATGCATATGTTTGGTCTGCAACCATATCGTGTTTGAAATCGGTACATGGAGAAGTCTCATATGTTTGGTTTTCAAACATGGAATCATCTTCGCTTGTTTGGCTTTCAAACATTGCATTCCCCTCATATGCCCTGCCTTCTTCCACCGTGCGGTCATCAATAATCTCCAATGTCTGATTTTCAAACATGTCATTGCCGCAAATTTCAGATTTCTTCATCGAAGGACCAGTAATCCTTATTATATTTTTCTCCCTGGCTGATGTTTGAATTTCAGACACTGCATCTTTTCTTGGCTTATGCTCTGATGCCTGGTCTATGAACATCTTCACATAGATTTTGTCGGGATTATACTTCTTGTCTTTCTCACGCTCTATGAGCCCTATCTTCTCAAGAGCATTTAGCATGTCATACACCTTATTTCTGCCACGATGAAGATCCTGCATGAGTTTCTTTTGTCCATAAATGATGTAAACTCTGCGCTGTTTGTCAAACCATCCGTTCTTGACAGAAAGAGACATTCTGTCAAGCAGCAAACCATACATAAGCTTGGCCTCGTTATCAAGCTCTTCAAAGTACGGATCTGTTATCAGCAACTTAGGTATCCGGTAAAAAGACATCATGTCTGCCTCTTTGCCATAAAAATAATCAAATCTCATATTCTTTTCCCGCGCCGGGCTCCTCCTAAAAATGTCATGTCCCGATTACAAACACAGCATCACTGGACATAGACGTATTTACATGTACATTCTTGTATTTTCAAAAAACTCTTATTGATCCTGTTCCAGTTTCCACTTCTCCAATAGGCTTAAAATAACCTCTTCACGCTCTTTCAATGACATATAAGCAGGGAAATAATTGTTCAATTTACGTTCTGTAAATGTCAGTTTCTTTGGATCAGCGGGCGCCTCCATGTTTTTATTTAAAACATCAATAAGCTGTTGCTGTGTTAGTTCCCCCTGATTGAATCCGTTTCTTATGGCAGACACTTCGTTCCATCTGGGAATCCTATTTTCATTACAGTATTCATAAAACCATTTCTGGATTTCCCTGGCAAAATAGGACATTTCGACCGCTGTATTTAATGGCAATGTCTTATCATCTACAAGCTCAAGCAGATCTGGTATCAGTTCTGTTAATCTGATATATCTATGAATTGAATTTCTGCTATCACCCGTTATTTTTCCTAATTCTTCAGCTGCTCGTAACTTCGTCCCATTTTGGGACGAAGTTAAATCTTTACGCTCACCCTGTCTTTTCATGGCATCAAGCTTCATCTTATAGGAAAAAGCCTTTTCACTTGGAAGGATCTCTTCTCGCTGGAGGTTTGAATCGACCATAAAAATTATGGCATCATCATCCTGCATTTCCTTTACTATAGCCGGGATTTTCCTAAGCCCCGCCCTCTTGGCAGCATGTAGCCTCCTATGACCGGAGATCATTTCATACCCGTCACCATCAGGCCTTACAATTACAGGTGTGAGAACCCCATTCATTTTTATACTGTCAACCAGCTCATCCATTTTTTCATCATCAAGCACCTTAAAAGGATGATTTTTAAAAGGAAAGATCATCATTACATCAATGTCAGAAGTACCTTCTGTTGAAGGTACTCCAAGAAGTTCATCCACACTTGTCATTTTTATTTTCTGTCCGACTCTTGCTGGCATAGTTTAGTCCACCTTTCTAATAATTTCTTTTACAAGTTTCATGTATGCACTGGAGGCTTTCCCATTTGGGTCATATACATAAAGGCTGCTTCCCTCTGCTGAGATTTCTGCGGCACGTACCGACATCGGTATATTGAACTGGAAAACATTTATCTTGTCTGCATATGCGTCGTTTACGGTCTCTATAATGTCTTTTGCATAATTTGTCCTGTTATCAACCATGGTGAGCAAAATCCCCTCTATTTCGAGGTTTGGATTAAGCTGTCTCTTAACCCTTCCTATGGTCTTAATGAGCTGCTGCAGTCCCTTAAGCGGAAGATAGCCCACAGAGCACGGAATTAGCACTGAATCCGCACAGGCAAGCGCATTAATGGTCATCATGCCAAGAGATGGCATACAGTCCAGAACAATCGCATCATATTGTTCCCTTGCTGCATTTACATATTCACGCAGCACTGTTTCCCTGCTCATTACTCCTGTAAGTGTGATCTCAAGACCCGAAAGATCTATATTCCCCGGCATCAGGTCAATTCCCTCGCTGTGATGTAATATTCCGTCCTTTACATCCCACGGTTCATCATTTATAATTTTCATCATCACAGTTGCAAGAGAATACTCAAGACTGTCCGGTTCACTATAGCCAAGACTTATTGTCATACTGCCCTGCGGATCGTTATCGATTGCAAGAACCTTTTTACCTTCTCTGGCAAGTCCAATTGCCAGGTTCACCGCAGTTACAGTTTTTCCCACCCCGCCTTTCTGATTTGCTACGGAAATTACTTTACACATATCAATAGTCCTCCTCTTGTCCCATGGTCTCTATAAATCTGTCAATTATCTCTGTGTTATATAAAGCAACTCCGTCAATCTTGTACCTTGCTTTACACTTACGCACCCATTTTTCAATGGTTCTTTCGCTGACTGAATACAACTCTGCAGCCTCATCAATCCTCACATATTTCTTTCCGTTCTTATTCATTCTTTCATTGATTGGTCCTTTTGGCTTTTTTGCTCCCATATCTTTCTCTCCTTCCTGTTCCGCTATTTCACGGTGCTTTTCTATAAATCCTTCAAGTACATCAAGGTCAACAATGGCTGTTTTTCTCAAGGGTATGTTTGCCCCGGCTTTCTGGCACAGCCTCACGAACGTCCAATATCTCAGACCAAATAACTGAGCTCCGTCCGCATAGGTGATAAACCTACGTCTGTTCTCGTCCGTTATATAAGCTTCCAGATCCGGTCCTCTTATCAGATTCTTCTTTTCATCCACTTCTTTCACCTCCGGCACATGATTCAGGGCAACAAAAAAGGCACTTACCTTTAGTATTTCTACTAGAAGTAAGTGCCAAAAACGTCCTAAAAGTTCTTCAGACTTTTCACATTACTGTTTTCTGTTTTTTAAAAAATGACCTCTGACAGCATTCTGACAACAATCCGCACCATGTACATTGATGTCTCTCAAAATCTCAAAAAAGCGCAATACATGTACATAGATGGTAATAGATGTCATAGAACCCACATTACTTTTGCGGCTATTTTCGCCCTATTTCGCTTTTCGTACAATTATATACATGCAAATACGTAATCAATGCGAGATGCTCTTTAACGTCGGGAA
>JAFPVA010000036.1 GCA_017413105.1 Butyrivibrio sp.
GAAAGACTGATAAACAGTGGCTTCTATGATTTAGCCACAGCCTATCAGTCTGTGCACGTCAACTATTGAAAGCGCCGTATACCGAACGGTACGTACGGTGCTGTGAGAGGACGGCGGTTAGTCACCGCCTCCTACTCGATTGACAGGAGAAATATCATTATGAAAATAATCTTTACATCTGATACCCATGGAAATCTTTATGCATTCAATTATGCCAAAAATTTGCCCGAGGCCATTGGCCTTTTTGGTGTGGCATCTCTTATCGATAAGGATGAAAACATGCTGGTTCTGGACGGCGGTGATTCTCTTCAGGGAACTCCTCTGATGACATATTATCTGGAACACCATGACGAGTATGATTTTCATCCTATGGCAGAGGGCTTCAATGCCATGGGGCTTGATTACTATACACTGGGAAATCATGATTTTAACTTTGGCTATGAGGCTATAGCTGATTATGTTAAAGAAATGAAGGCTACCCTTATCTGCGCAAACGTAGAAGATAAGGGAGGTGAACTAAATATACATAAAAACGTTGTTCATGTAATGCCTGATGGAACAAGGGTTGGAATAACTGCCGCAGTTACAGGATTTGTAAATGTCTGGGAGCAGAAGAGCAATCTTGAAAAGCTTGTTGTTTCCGATCCTGTTGAGGCATTAAAAGAGCAGTATGAAGAATTGAAGGAAAAATCTGATATTACTATTGCGATTTATCACGGTGGCTTCGAAGAGAATCTTGAGACAGGAGCTCTTTTATCGGAAACTGCTGAGAATCAGGCCTGCAAGATCTCGAGGGAGATGGATTACGATATTCTTCTTACCGGGCATCAGCACATTGCGGTTGAGGGCATAAATATAGAGGGAACCTATGGAGTTCAGCCCCCTGCCAGAGCGGCCAAGTTCTGTGAGCTTGATGTGGAGAAGACTAACGCCGGGATCAAGGTGGCTTCCAGACTTGTTTCGCTTCAGGAGACCAATGAGAAATACAGAAAGATTGTAAAAGAGCATGCTTTCATGGACGAATTGTCCCAAAAGCTTCAGAAATGGCTTGATCAGCCCATTGGTTCTTTGGCAAAAGAGATTGAGCCTGAAGAAAAGCTCTATGCAGCACTTCATGGAAGTAAGGTGGCAGCAATCTTCAACCAGGTTCAGCTGGATTACACCGGATCTGATTTTTCCTGTACTTCACTTTCCAACGAACCGCTGGGACTTAAGAAGAATATTACTGTAAGGGATGTACTTGGAATATACCAGTTTGCCAATACTGTTGAGGTAAAAGAGGTTACGAAGGCAGTGTTAAAGGCAGCGCTGGAAAGGTGTGCAGAGTACTTTGATTACAATGCGCAGACAGGTGAAGTAAAGGTTTCAGAGACTTTCCTTGCGCCAAAGGTTGAGCATTACAATTACGATTATTATGCCGGACTTGAGTATGAATTCGACCTCACAAGGCCTGTTGGTGACAGGGTGGTGGTTCTTAGAAAGATGGATGGAACGGAGCTTTCCGAAGATACAACCTATACTCTTGCGACCAGCAATTATCGTGCCACCGGAACCGGCGGCTATCAGTGCATAGGAGACTGCAAAGTCCACAGGAGCTATTCCGACGAAATGCCGGATCTTCTGATAGATTTTATCAGAAAAAACACTCCGGTTCCAGAAATCCACAATTCTGTATTCAAATGTCATTTTTGAATTTGGCCAACGGACAGACAGATGGAATATATTTATATACACAAGGAACGATGAATGACGCTGTAATATAGACTATTAGTTACTGTTCAGACAGAAATGCGCACTAAGCTGCGCGTTTCGTGAGAACTTGATGCAGGAGTGAGCGCATTCCTTAGACGAAGTCGATATGGAATGAATGCGCGAATTGGTTACTGGAGCGAGCTGCATGCGAGTGAACAGTAACGACTATTACATCTGTCGTACTAGTCATGCCACATTGACATTTGCACATACAGAATGCATACTATATTTGTGTTATTGTGACTTTTGATATAAAGAAGGGGAAGAATGTACAAGAGACTAGAGAGAAATGAACCCTGCTGGTGCGGGAGCGGCAAGAAATATAAGAGCTGCCATGCGGCTTTTGACGATAAGCTGATTCATTACGAGCATGAGGGTTTCAAGATTCCTGACAGAGGACTTTTTAAAACGGCCAAGGATATCGAAGGCATCAAGAAGAGCGCGGTTATCAATATGGCGGTTCTTGATGAGATTGGCGAGAAGATCCACGCCGGTATGTCTACACAGGAAATTGACGATATTGTGTACAATACCACTACAAAAATGGGAGGAATCCCAGCAGATTTAAATTATGAAGGCTTCCCTAAGAGCGTATGCACTTCCATTAACGAAGAGGTATGCCACGGAATTCCTTCAAAGGACATTATTCTTAAAGAGGGCGACATTATTAATGTTGACTGCTCTACAATATTAGACGGATATTTTTCAGATTCCTCACGAATGTTTTGCATAGGAGAGATATCACCGGAGAAGCAGAGACTTGTTGATGTTACCAAGGAATGCCTTGAGGTGGGATTAAAAGCTGTTATCCCCTGGACTCCTATAGGAGACATGGGACATGCGGTTCATCAGCATGCGCTTAAAAATGGCTACACTGTGGTCAAGGAAATTGGCGGCCATGGCTGCGGAAATGCTTTCCACGAGGAGCCTTATGTAAGCTTTGTAAGTAAGCCGGGAACCGGAATGCTTATGGTACCTGGAATGGTATTCACCATCGAACCTATGGTAAACATGGGCAAGGATGAGATATTTATAGATGAAGAGAATGACTGGACAGTTTATACTGCAGACCTTAAGCCTTCTGCTCAGTGGGAGGTAGAACTTCTGGTTACAGAGACCGGCTATGAATTATTATGCTGGTAAAGAAAACTGTTTTATGAAAAAAGATTTTTGTTATAGAAAGGGTTAAAAATGCAGAACAAAGGTAAGTATTACATTACAACTGCGATTGCATATACCTCAGGTAAGCCACATATAGGTAACAGCTATGAGATAGTCCTTGCAGATGCAATTGCAAGATATAAGAGAAGAGATGGATTTGACGTACATTTCCAGACCGGATCAGATGAGCATGGTCAGAAGATTGAGACAAGAGCCATCGAGGCTGGATGTAGCAGCCCCAAGGAATTCGTTGATCAGGTTTCAGATACAATAAAGGGTCTTTGGAATCTGATGGATACATCCTATGACAGATTTATCAGAACAACTGATGATGATCATGTAAAACAGGTTCAGAAGATTTTTAAGAAGTTTTACGATCAGGGAGACATCTACAAGGGATCCTACAAGGGAATGTATTGTACCGAGTGCGAGGCTTTCTATACTGAGTCTCAGCTTGTTGACGGAAAGTGCCCTGAGTGCGGCGGCCCTGTTCATCCTGCAGAGGAAGAAGCTTACTTCTTTAAGATGAGCAAATATGCTGACAGACTTATTGAGCATATCAATACACATCCCGAATTTATCCAGCCGGTAGCAAGGAAGAACGAGATGATGAACAATTTCCTTCTTCCGGGACTTCAGGATCTGTGCGTCTCCAGAACTTCCTTCAAGTGGGGAATTCCGGTAGACTTCGATCAAAAGCATGTTGTATATGTTTGGCTGGATGCTCTTACAAACTATATCACAGGTATCGGATACGACGCAGACGGAAACAGCTCTGAAGAGTACAAGAAATGGTGGCCTGCAGACCTTCACCTTATCGGTAAGGATATTATCAGATTCCATACTATCTACTGGCCTATTTTCCTGATGGCGCTGGGAGAACCTCTGCCTAAGCAGATTTTCGGTCATCCATGGCTTTTACAGGGTGGCGAGAAGATGAGTAAGTCAAAGGGAAATGTTATTTATGCAGATGATCTTGTAAGTCTCTTTGGCGTAGATCCTGTCAGATATTTCGTTCTTCACGAGATGCCGTTTGACAATGACGGTGTTATCACATGGGAACTTCTGGTTGAGCGCTTTAACTCCGACCTTGCCAATACACTCGGCAATCTTGTAAATCGTACAATTGCTATGAGCAACAAATATCTTGGCGGTGTTGTAGCTGATAAGGGTGTTTCAGAGCCTGTCGACGACGAACTCAAGGCAGTTGCCACATCCTGCAACGACAAGGTAGAAGCCAAGATGGACGAGCTTAGAGTTGCAGATGCTCTTACAGAGATTTTTGCTCTGTTCAAGAGGTGCAATAAATATATTGATGAGACTGAGCCTTGGATCCTTGGCAAAGACGAGAGCAAGAAGGATC
>JAFPVA010000037.1 GCA_017413105.1 Butyrivibrio sp.
GGTATCCTTACAGTTCGTGGTGGTATGACATCACACGCTGCCGTAGTTGCTCGTGGAATGGGTGAGTGCTGCGTATCAGGTTGTGGCGACATCAACATGGACGAGGAAAACAAGAAGTTCACTCTTGCTGGAAAAGAGTTCCACGAGGGAGACTTCATTTCAATTGATGGTACAACAGGTAACATCTATGATGGTCAGATCGCAACAGTTGACGCTCAGATCGCTGGTGAGTTCGGACGTATCATGGATTGGGCTGACAGCTTCAGAAAGCTTAAGGTTCGTACAAACGCTGATACACCTGCTGACGCTAAGAAGGCTAGAGAGCTTGGTGCTGAGGGTATTGGTCTTTGCCGTACAGAGCACATGTTCTTCGAGGAAGACAGAATTGCTGCTTTCCGTGAGATGATCTGCTCAGATACAGTAGAAGAGAGAGAAGCTGCTCTTGAGAAGATTCTTCCTTATCAGCAGAACGACTTCAAGGCTCTTTACGAGGCTCTTGAGGGATGCCCTGTTACAATCAGATTCCTTGATCCACCACTTCACGAGTTCGTTCCTACAACTGAGGATGAGATCAAGAAGCTTGCTGATGCAAAGAATAAGAGCGTAGACGAGATCAAGGCTATCATCAACTCACTTCACGAGTTCAACCCTATGATGGGTCACAGAGGATGCCGTCTTGCTGTTACATATCCTGAAATCGCTAAGATGCAGACTAAGGCTGTTATCCGTGCTGCTCTTGAAGTTCAGAAGGCACACGCTGACTGGAATGTTAAGCCTGAAATCATGATTCCTCTTGTATGTGAGGTTAAGGAGCTTAAGTATGTTAAGCAGGTAGTTGTTGAGACAGCTGATGCTGAGATCGCTGCTGCAGGCGCTAAGCTTGAGTATGAAGTTGGTACAATGATCGAGATCCCAAGAGCTGCTCTTACAGCTGATGAGATCGCTAAGGAAGCTGATTTCTTCTGCTTCGGTACAAACGACCTTACACAGATGACATTCGGATTCTCTCGTGATGATGCTGGTAAGTTCCTCAATGCTTACTATGACACAAAGATCTTCGAGAACGATCCATTTGCTAAGCTTGACCAGACAGGTGTTGGTAAGCTTATGGAGATGTCACTTAAGCTTGGTAAGCCAGTAAATCCTAAGCTTCATGTTGGTATCTGCGGCGAGCACGGTGGAGATCCTTCATCAGTTGAGTTCTGCCACAAGATCGGACTTGACTATGTATCATGCTCACCATTCCGTGTACCTGTTGCTAGACTTGCTGCTGCACAGGCTGCTATCGCAGATAAGAGCGCAAAGGCTTCTTCATCAGATGCAACAAAGTCAGTAATCGATGATGAGACAAAGGAAAAGCTTAAAGAGGCTGCTGACAAGGCTCAGGAAATCGCTAAGGAGCTCGCAGAGCAGTCAGCTGATGTGGCTAAGGCTGGTCTTGAGGGACTTAAGGCTGGTTTCGAGGCTGCTGTTAAGGCTTACAAGGACAACAGAAATAAATAATTTGTTTTGAGCTGTACAGGACTATCCCTTTTAACGGGGATGGTCCTGTTTTTTTTCTTAAAATTTTAGAATTCAAAGACTTTCTTTCGACAGTATTGCGTTGAGCGGTGAATGCTTTAGTGATAAAATTAATATGATATTATGTGACCATTCCCTAATCCTGGAGATTTTATGGCAGTTGATGAAAAGGAATTGATCAATGAACTGAATGTATATACCGGCCTTGATTCCTTTAACAGTTCTGAAGGTGAAAAAGAGCTGGAATTATGCGGAAAACTGGGAGCTGATGTTGAAAAACTGAGAGCTTTTAATTTTAATGCCCTTCAGCTGGCAGAGATAAGAAAAGGTCTTGAAAATGATAAGGTTGATGTCAAAAAGTATCTGAATCCTAAATATTCCTGGACGGACATGGAGGAAATGCGTCTTGAAATGTCCCAGGGTATTGATATGACAAAGTACAGGGAGGAAGGTTTTGATAATCAGCAGCTTTATCAGATAAGGGCCGGCCTTGTGGAGGGAATAGACGTCTCTATCTATGCCAGGAGAGAATATCTGGCAGATCAGATGAGAGAGTTAAGGAAGGGACTTTCAAAAAACAATGGTGTGCCCATTATCTTTTTCCAGGATCCCCAGTTTGATTCGCTGCAGATGCGAGAGATAAGAAAAGGACTTCAGGCTGGTATAGATATCTCAAATTATGCACTTTTGAATGTACCATATATGAAAATGCGTGCCATCAGGGAAAGCGCTGAGGATGGACTTTATTTTGATGATACAGAAATAGGAAAATATAATGCAGGCGTCCTTGACCAGATTCACAAGGCTTATCTGGACAAGGTTGATATCAGCGGCTATGTTCGAAGAAGATTTGATGCTGAGCAACTGGAGCAGATAAGAGTTGCGCTTAAAAAGAATCTTCATATAGAGAAGTATATCTCTCTGGATATGCGTGGAGATGCTATTAAGGAGATAAGGATAGGCCTCGAGGATGGCCTTGATGTTGGCAGATATGCAGATGCTTCCTATGGTTGGCAGCAAATGTATGAGATGAGAATAGGCCTAGAGCATCAGATAGACATACTTCCTTACAGCAAACCTTTATACCGTGCTGATCAAATGAGGGAAATAAGGCTTGGTATCGAGGAAGGCGTTGATATATCCCGGTTTTCTTCCATGATGTACACGGCAAGGGATATGAAGCGCATCAGGGAAAAGCTTCTTTCCGGCGAGCTTCAGTCTGTTATTCTTGAGGATGGAAATGTTACTACCATAAGCGGCTCCGGGACCGGAATTGAAGGGTCAGTTCTTGACAGAACCGGTGGTGTTTCGGACCAGAGTATTCTTCTTTCTGACATGATACAGAACAGAGACGATTATTTATCTGTTTCTCAGAATCAGATGAAATGCTGGATAAAGCTTCCGCTTAGAAAGGATGGGATAAGCTATACCGAGGATATTATCCTGACTTTCCTTTTTAAAACGAAGATAGTAAAAGGAATAGATAAAAATGCCATAAAAAAGATGCTCAGTAACCCTGATCCCACATTGAAATATCTTGTGGCTTCCGGAAAAGAAGTTGTGGATGGAGAAGATGGACATTACGAATACTTCTTTGACACAGATTATAAGAGCGAATTCAGTTATTTGCCGGATGGAAGTCTTGATTTTTCCAATATGAATATGATCCAGCAGGTAAAAGTTGGAGACAAGCTGGCTCTTTATCATAAAGCAACTAAGGGTGAGGATGGTTATAACGTTCATGGCGAGATAATCCGTGCAAAGAATGGAAAAGAAATCCCGATCTTAAAGGGCGACGGATTTATGATAATGAGTGACAGGGTAACTTATGTCGCAAAAGTGACCGGTGCCATCAGCATGGAAGATGGCATGATTAATGTCAAAAAGATCATGATTGTGCCTGAAGTTAAGATGACGGATAAAAAGATAAACTATGATGGTGTGGTTTTTGTCCGGGGAGATGTCAATTCCGGCAGTGAGATAACTGCAACGGGAGATATCGTAATTGGCGGGCACCTGGAGAGTTCAACCATCGAAAGCAGAGGAAATGTCATCATAGCCGGAGGTGCTACCTGCCCGGTAAGCGGAACAATCACGGCGGACGGAGATGTAACTGCCAAATTCTTTGAGGGAGTTACGATAAAAGGTAAGAACATATCGGCAAACTATTTTATTGACTGTAATATTGAGGCTAAGGGACTTGTAAAGACCTACGGCAGGAAGGGAATAATCTACGGAGGTGTATGTCAGAGCCTTGAGGGCCTTGAAACAGCAAATGTAGGCAATAAGACCGGTGTAAAGACTATTGTTACCCTGGGAGTCAGCGGAGCCCTTCTGACTGAGTTCAGCAAGATCCAGAAGGAACTCAGCAGAGAGGTTGAAAGTTTAAAGACGCTGGCTATTGAGAAGCAAAAGCTTGCCGAGATAGGATCTGGCGACAGGCAGATCATGCAGTGGAAGATAAAGGTCAACGCTGCCATAGCTGCCAAGACCCAGACCATCAGAAAACTTGAGGCAAGGAAAAAGACCTTCGACGTGGAAATCCAGAAGGGAAACAGGGCAAAAGCCGTTATCGGGGAAACAGCCTATGCCGGTACCATTATCGTAATAGAAGGAGTGGCCTATAGGATTCCTGAGGACCGGCGTACTTTTGACAAGATGATCTTTAAGATCGATGCAAACAAAGAAAAGATCATAATGCTGTAAGAATGACATAAGATGCAAAGAGTTGCAAAGCAACTCTTTGTTTTTTTGTTGCACAATAACTATCAATTTTCTATAATAGAATATGATGTTTTTGGGGGTAGCGTATGAATATAAAGGAACTTCTTAACGAGATTCTTCTTAAGGATAAGGCGCTTATTCATTTGCCATTTGGGGATGGCAAGTTTGACATCTACGAGTCTGTTGTGGTCACCTGGATCATAATAGCTATAATATTTGTCCTTCTCTTATTTCTTACCCGTGATTTTAAACTGCATAATATTTCCAAAAGACAGGCTGCGGTAGAGGGCTTTGTTTTGTGGGTCAGAGGAATAGTGGACGGTATGCTTGGAGAAGAGGCTTCGAGGTATACTGACTACATTTTTACGGTACTCATATACATAGCATTTGCCAATATGGTTGGTCTCTTTGGCTTTATTCCGCCAACAATGGATATCAATGTGACGGTGGCTCTTTCTCTTATGAGTATTATTCTTGTGGAGGCTGCGGGCATTCGCAAAAAAGGTGTCGGGAAGTGGCTTAAGGGCTTTGCCGAGCCTATGGCTGTAATTGCTCCCATGAATATCCTCGAGCTAGCCATAAGACCTCTTTCATTGTGCATGCGACTTTTTGGAAATATTATAGGCGCAACGGTTATCATGGAGCTAATAAAGCATGTGCTTCCGGTCTTCTTGCCGGTTCCGTTCTGCCTGTATTTTGATATATTTGACGGTCTGATCCAGGCCTATGTATTTGTATTTTTAACATCGCTTTACATAAAAGAAGCGGTAGAGTAATCGTAAATATTTTAAGGAGGAACAGATAATGGATTTAACAGCTATTGGAGCAGCAATCGCAGTATTTACCGGTTTGGGAGCAGGTGTTGGTATCGGTATCGCTACATCAAAGGCTACTGATGCAGTTGCAAGACAGCCTGAAGCCGACAATAAGATCATGAAGCTTCTTATTCTTGGATGTGCTCTTGCCGAGGCAACTGCCATCTACGGCTTTGTTGTGGCAATCATGATCCTGTTTACATGATTTGTGAAGGAAGGTACCTGAAGTGTTAGATTTTAGTCCAATAAATATTATATGTACTGTAGCCAATATACTTATTCTCTTTTTGGTCTTCAGGATTTTTCTTTTTAAACGTGTGGATGCAATCCTGCTCAAGAGAAAAGAAGAAGTCGATGAAGCTACGAAGGCAGCTGATCAGGCTATGGCTAAGGCGGTTGAGACCAAAAAGGAATACGAGAATAGAATTGCCCTCGCTGATGAGGAGAAGGAACAGATTCTCGCGGACATTAAGAAACAGGGCTATGATGAGTACGAGCGTATCGTGAGTGACGCCAAAAAGAAGGGCGAGCAGATCATCACCGAGGCTAAGCATAATGCTGAGGTTGAGAATGAGAGAGCAAAAGAGGTATATGCTGCAGAACTTACGGATATGGTTGTTAATGCGGCCTCTAAGATTGCTGCCACCAAGCATAGCACGGAGGAAGACAGGCAGCTCTATGACAAATTCATAAGCGAAGCTGGAGTTGATAATGAGTGAAAAGTTAAAAGCAATCCTGCGTTATGCAAATACTGCGCCCAGTCCTGAGCAGATTTGCAAGATAAAAACTGTGCTTTCCAATAAATTTGACACCACTGAGATTGAACTGGAGGTTCATGAAGACAGTTCTATCGGTGGTGGTTTTATAGTATCCTGCGGTAATTTTGAATATGACTGGAGTGACCTTGGAAGAGCAAGACAGCTTCGGTCTGAACTCAGTAAGCATGGCCGTAAGAGCGGAGATAATGCTACCGACAGGATAATCGGCATGCTCAAAAATAAGGTAGAGAACTTTACTCTGGAGGTAAGCGACAGGGAAGTAGGAACCGTTGAGTGGGTCGGTGATGGTATCGCCAATGTTAAGGGAATTGAGCACACTTTTTATGGCGAGATCATAGAATTTGAAGACGGAACCAGAGGAATGGCTCAGGATATCAGAGAGGATCATATTGGATGTATCCTTTTTGGCAATGACACCGGAATCAGACAGGGAACAAGGGCTGTAAGAACCTATAAGGAAGCCGGAATCCCTGTAGGAGAAGCTTTCATCGGAAGAGTAATTGATGCCCTTGGAGCACCTATTGATGGACTTGGGGATATCAAAGAATCCGGTTACAGAGCTGCTAATGAGCCTGCTCCCGGTATTATTGAGAGACAATCAGTAAATGAACCAATGGAAACGGGTATCCTTTCTATTGATACCATGTTCCCTATAGGAAGAGGTCAGAGAGAGCTTATAATTGGCGACAGACAGACAGGAAAAACGTCTATTGCCATTGATACCATAATCAATCAGAAGGGCAAGGATGTTATCTGCATATATGTTGCAATAGGTCAGAAGGCCTCCACCGTTGCCAAGATTGTACAGACTCTTAAAAAGACAGGGGCTATGGACTACTCTATAGTGGTATGTTCCACAGCTTCAGATAGAGCGCCTCTTCAGTACATTGCACCTTATTCGGGAACTGCCATGGCTGAGTATTTCATGCATCAGGGCAAAGCAGTTCTGATAGTATATGATGATCTTTCAAAGCATGCGGTGGCTTACAGAGCTCTGTCGCTTCTATTGGAGAGATCTCCCGGAAGAGAGGCTTATCCCGGAGATGTATTCTATCTGCACTCAAGGCTTTTAGAGAGATCAAGTAAGCTTTCTTCAGAACTTGGGGGAGGATCCATTACAGCCCTTCCTATTATTGAAACTCAGGCAGGAGATGTATCTTCCTATATCCCTACTAATGTCATTTCCATTACTGACGGTCAGATATTCCTTGAGAGTGATCTGTTCTTTGAGGGTATGAGACCTGCGGTCAATGTTGGTCTTTCAGTATCAAGAGTAGGAAGTGCTGCTCAGACAAAGGCTATGAAGAAGGCTGCCGGAAGTATAAGGGTTGATCTTGCCCAGTATCGTGAAATGGCTGTCTTTACCCAGTTTAGCTCTGATCTTGATGAAACTACCAAGAAACAGCTGGCCCATGGAACTGTACTTATGGAACTTTTGAAGCAGCCCTTAGAGCATCCTATCGCCATGCATGAGCAGGTAATCATCCTGGTGGCAGTTGGATCCGGAAGACTTGACATGATCCCTGTAGGGCAGATAAAGAGCTATAAGGAGAGACTTCTTGCATATTTCAATACGGAGCAGGGAGAAATCTGTCAGGAGCTCATAAAGAGCAGGGATTTGTCTGAACAGCTAAGACACAAGATAATAGAAGCGGTTGACAGCTTTAATGATCTGGAAAACAAAAAGCTCAAGGAAGAAATTGAGCATATGAAGAATTAACAATAACAGTAATTTTCAGGAAGGCAGATTAAGTGGCAACAATTAAGGAAATTCGCGATCGAATAAACAGCGTGAATGATACCAGAAAAATTACAAATGCCATGTACCTCATTTCCTCGACAAAGCTCCGGAAAGCAAAAAAAATGCTTATGGATACAGAGCCGTTTTTCTTTTCTACTCAGGCAATGATATCCAGGGTTGTAAGGCATCTTCCTCCGGAAGTTGAGAACATCTTTTTGGAGACAAGACGAGATATTCCCGAGAGCAGAAGGCGAAGGGGGTATATCATTTTTACTGATGATAAGGGACTTGCAGGTGCCTACAATCATAATGTCCTTAAAGTGGCAGAGGAGCATATAAATGCTGATGGAGACAGGTGGAAGCTTTTTGTCATTGGTGAAGTGGGGCGCTTTCACTTTATTTCCAAGAATGTGCCCATTGAGGAATCATTTATGTTTACTTCGCAGAATCCAACCCTTCACAGGGCAAGGAAGATTGCTGCGGAGATACTAGAATATTACTACGATAGAAAAATAGACGAATTTTATATTGTATATACGACAGTTCACGGCACTACCTGTGAGACGAGATTTGAAAAGCTCCTTCCTTTGGAGATTATTACTGATATTCAGCACGAAAAGGAGACACAAGGGTTCAAACGGGAAGAGTTTAATATGGAACCTAGTCCGTCAAAAGTCCTTGATAATATAGTTCCTAACTATATAACAGGATATATTTACGGGGCACTGGTGGAATCCTTTTGCAGTGTGCAGAATGCCAGGATGATGGCAATGGATTCGGCTAACAAAAATGCCACAAAGATGATTGAAGCTTTGCAACGTACTTACAACAGGCAGAGACAGGCTATGATAACTCAGGAGATAACAGAGGTTGTAAGTGGTGCAAAGGCTCTTAGGAGAAGCAAGGAACAAAAGCAGAAGCAAAGAGCAAAGAGTTAAAGAGAGGTTTTTGAATTGACTAACGGAAAGATAATACAGGTCATGGGACCTGTTGTGGACGTGAGATTTGAAGATAGCGATCTTCCTTACATCAGCGATGCTCTGGAGGTCTACCTTGAGGATGAAAAGAGAGTTATGGAGGTCGCTCAGCATATAGGCGAGGACGTTGTGCGCTGTATCATGCTCTCTGCCAGCGAGGGACTTAGCAAGGATATGGTTGTCATACCGACCGGGGGTCCCATAAGCGTTCCTGTCGGAGAGGAAGTCCTGGGAAGACTGTTTAATGTCCTTGGGGAACCAATTGATAAAAAGGGGGAGGTAAAAGGAGCTGAGAAGTGGGTTATTCACAGGGATGCTCCCAAACTTGTTGATCAGAGCCCTGTTGTAGAGGTTTTAGAGACCGGAATCAAGGTCATAGATCTTTTGGCTCCTTATGCTAAGGGTGGAAAGATAGGTCTTTTTGGAGGAGCCGGAGTTGGTAAGACCGTGCTTATCCAGGAACTTATTCAGAATATTGCTACTGAGCACGGTGGATATTCTATATTTACCGGTGTTGGAGAACGTTCCAGAGAAGGTAACGATCTTTGGAGTGAGATGACTGAATCCGGTGTAATCAACAAAACTGCCCTGGTGTTTGGGCAGATGAATGAGCCTCCGGGAGCCCGTATGCGTGTTGCTGAGACGGGGCTTACCATGGCTGAGTATTTCAGAGATGTAAAACATCAGGATGTACTTCTTTTTATAGATAATATCTTCAGATTTGTTCAGGCCGGTTCTGAGGTTTCTGCACTTCTTGGAAGAATGCCTTCTGCTGTAGGTTATCAGCCTACTCTGGCTACAGATCTTGGAATGCTTCAGGAGAGGATTACCTCCACAAGACTTGGATCGGTAACCTCCGTTCAGGCTGTTTATGTGCCTGCAGACGACCTTACGGACCCAGCACCTGCAACAACTTTCGCACATCTGGATGCCACGACTGTTTTGTCCAGAAAGATTGTTGAACAGGGTATTTATCCTGCAGTTGATCCGCTGGAGTCCTCAAGCCGTATTCTGGAGGAGGATGTGGTTGGTAAGCTTCACTACGAGACCGCAATGAGAGTTCAGGAAATTTTGCAGAAGTACAAGGAACTTCAGGATATTATTGCTATTCTGGGTATGGAAGAGTTAAGCGACGAGGATAAGATCACTGTGCATAGAGCAAGGAAAATTCAGAGATTCTTGTCACAGCCTTTCCATGTTGCGGAGCAGTTTACAGGTATTCCGGGAAAATTTGTTCCTCTCTCTGAGACTGTTAAGGGCTTTAAGGCGATTATTGACGGTGAGATGGATAAATATCCGGAAAGTGCCTTCTTTAATGTCGGAACGATAGATGAAGTTATTGAAAAAGCCAGACAGATAGAGGCATAAGGTATGAGTGATCAAAATATGAAGCCCTTTGGACTTCAGGTTATTTCAGTAAACGGTGTATTTTATGATGGCAAGGCTCTCGAGATAATTCTTCCCCTTGAGGATGGAGAGATGGCAATCCTGGCTGATCATGAGGAGATGATCCTGGCTATTTCCGATGGCGTTATAAAGATAAAGAAGCCTGACGGAGAATGGCTTATTGGTGTTGTGAGCCTTGGGTCTGTTCAATTTGCAAATAAGAGATGTATTGTCATTGTTAATACTGTTGAGAAACCTGAGGATATCGATAAGAGAAGGGCTCAGGAGGCCTATACTTTTGCGATGGAGCACATGCAGCAGAAACAGTCCATCAAGGAATTCAAGAAATCTCAGGCAGGACTTGCAAGGGCTCTTACGAGACTAAAGGCTGCATCAAAGTATTCAGGCTTGAAATAATAACTAAAATATTTAGATTAGGAATTGAAATATGTTTATTAAGAATTTTAAAAGATTGTTGATTTCTACTGTCGCAGCCTTTTGCGGCATTGCGTTATGTTGCGGATGTGGAAATAAGTTAGACGAAGGACTTGAGAATTACAAGGAGAGTATGACAGAGTTTTACAATAAGCTTTCCTACTATGATGCATCAATGAACGGAATTGATGCTTCATCAGAGGATGCCAAGCTTCAGCTTCTTGGCTATCTGGATGAGATGAACGATACCTATAAGACAATGGCGGCTCTTACAATTCCTGAGGAGTTCGACGGCATTTCAGACATAGCGGTTGAAGCTGCTGACTATATGCAGATGGCCAATGAATGTTATCATCTGGCCTATGACGGAGCATTTGATGAAGACAACGAATATCTGGCCAGCCAGTATTATCAGAGGGCAAACAGCAGAGCAAGGGTAATGCTTCAGGTATTACACGGAGAGGTGCCTACCGGTGAAGGGGTTACAGTTACCACTGTGGAAGCAGGTCAGTTTGATACTATAGGAGATGAGAGTGACGGCAATCAGCAGGAAGAGTAGAAGGGATAATTATTTCTTATATGCGGTAAGGTGCATAGCAGCTCTTTTTGTTATTGTGATACATACAAGATTTCCGGGAAAGGCAGGTGAAATCCTAGACGCTTTGGCGAGGTTTGCTGTGCCTTTCTTTTTTGCGTTATCAGGAAGATTCCTTCTTGATATTGAGGATAAAGCACCTGTTGATATCCGCAAAAAGGCAGGAAACAGCCTGAAAAAAATACTTGCGGTAACGGCAAAAGTATATAATTGTTGAAAACAGTATCTGGGGCAAAAAAGAAGTCTACATAGGATCTCTTCCGATGTGGTTAAAACCGCTGGTTGTAATGGCTGTATGTCTCTTTCTGTTTTATGCTGTTCCTGAAATAATTAAGTCAAAAAGAGGAAAAGAATAATTTTCTCTCTAGCAATTTAATGTAATAAAGCATATAGTAATTCTCAAAGCATTTTTTTGGAGCCATTTATGAAAAGAGAAGAATTTAAAAAATTTTGCGAAAATAGGGTCATTTTTCTCGATGGAGCTACCGGAACCAATCTGATGAAAGCGGGAATGCCTGCCGGGGTATGCCCTGAAGCTTGGATTCTTGAGCACAGACAGGTAATGATAGATCTTCAGAGTGAATATGCCAAAGCCGGTTCAAACATAGTTTATGCGCCAACTTTCACCGGAAACAGGATAAAGCTTGCTGATTATGGTCTTGCGGACAAGATTCAGGAAATTAACACCGAGCTTGTAAAGCTTACAAAGGAAGCGGTGGGAGAAAACGTTCTTGTGGCCGGGGACATTACCATGACCGGAAGACAGTTAAAGCCCATCGGTGATCTTGATTTTGAAGAGCTGATAGATGTCTATAAAGAGCAGATACAGATACTGGAGGAGGCCGGATGTGATGTCCTGGTGGTAGAGACTATGATGAGCCTTCAGGAGTGCAGGGCAGCACTTATTGCTGCAAAAGAGGTCTCTGATCTGCCGGTTATGGTCACTCTTACCTTCGAGGCTGACGGAAGAACTCTTTACGGTTCTGATGCCATGGCCAGTGCCATAACACTTGAGGCCCTCGGAGCCAGCGCTATAGGAGCTAACTGTTCAACGGGCCCTGATAAGATGGAAGAGATCATTAGGAATATGGCTTCTGTTACGAGGATCCCTGTAATAGCCAAGCCCAATGCAGGATTACCTTCAGTAGACGAAAACGGAAATACTGAGTATGACATGGACTGCGATACTTTTTGCGCAGAAATGAAGAGGCTTGTAAAAGCCGGTGCTTCAATCATAGGAGGGTGTTGCGGAACTACCCCCGCTTATATTAAAGCTCTCAATGAAAAGTACGGAAGCCTTAATCCTTCTAAGATAACGGATGCTGAAGGAAACAGTATTCCAAGAAAGATATGCGGAAGAAGATATCTTTCTTCAGAAAGAAATGCTCTTTCCTTTGGGCTTGACGATCTGTTCATGGTTGTGGGAGAGAGAATCAACCCCACCGGTAAAAAGAAGCTTCAGGAGCAGCTCCGAGAGGGTAATCTTGATATGGTCAGCGATTTTGCAAAGAGCCAGGAAGATGATGGAGCTTCAATTCTTGATATCAATGTGGGTATGAGCGGTATCGATGAGAAGGAAATGATGCTCACAGTCATGGAAGAAGTAATGACGATAACAGATCTGCCCCTTTGCATAGACACCAGTAGCAGCGAGGTCATGGAAGCTGCTCTCAGGTTATACCCCGGGCGAGCTTTGATGAATTCTATTTCTCTGGAAAAAGGTAAGGCAGAGAAGTTCTTGCCTCTGGCTAAAAAGTATGGCGCTATGTTCATTCTTTTGCCCTTAAGCCCTGACGGACTTCCCAAGAATGCAAAGGAAAAGCATGAGAATATCGAGGAACTGTCAAAGAAGGCTTTTGACCTTGGAATGACTAAGGAGGATATTGTAGTTGATGGTCTTGTTGCGACGGTTGGCGCTGATCCTGCTGCGGCATTAAGTACTCTTAATACAATTGAATACTGCCACGAAAACGGATTTGCAACAATATGCGGCCTTTCAAATATTTCTTTTGGACTTCCTCAGAGAATGAATGTCAACACCGCATTCCTGACCATGGCAATAGAGAGAGGCCTTACAATGGCTATAGCAAATCCTTCCCAGGAAATGCTCATAAATGCTGCTTTTGCTTCGGACCTTCTAAAGAAAAAAGATGGGTCAGACATAAGATATATTCAGAGAATGCAGCGTTATGCCGATACTGCAGCCGGTAAAGATAATGTCAACCCTGCGGCAAAAACAGATACAGTTGGCAGTGGTGACAATATTCTTGATATAATAAAAAGAGATGTCTTAAATGGTTCCAAGAGAACCATTGTGAAAAATACAGAAAAGGCCGTTGAAAGCGGCATTGAGCCAAGAGTAATCCTTGATGAAGTTCTGATGCCTGCAATCAATGAAGTCGGAGATCTTTTTGACAAGGGAAAGTTTTTCCTGCCGCAGCTGATTGCCGGTGCAGAAGCCATGAAGCTTTCCATAGGATACCTTGAGCCATATCTTCAGAAGGATGCTGATTCAGGGAAAAAGCTTCCAACTATCGTGATTGCCACCGTTCACGGCGATATCCATGATATTGGCAAAAATCTTGTGGCTCTGATGCTAAAGAACTATGGCTTTAATGTCATTGATCTTGGAAAGGATGTTCCAAGAGAACAGATAATCAAGACGGCCAAAGAGAACAATGCCAGTGTTATAGCTCTTTCAGCCCTTATGACTACTACGATGAAGGAGATGAAAAATGTGGTGGATCTGGCACATCAGGAGAATCTTGATTCGAAGATAATCATCGGCGGAGCTGTAGTGACTCAGGATTATGCTGATGAGATCGGTGCAGACGGCTATTCTTCAGATGCTGCAGATGCAGTGAGAGTTGTTAAAAAACTTCTCGATATTGAGTAAGAAAATGGAAGGATTGACAGCATGACAGGTGCAGAAGTAATTGTAAAATGCCTTGAAAAAGAAAATGTGGAGCTTATTTACGGATATTCAGGAGTGGCAATTGATCCCTTCTGGAATAAGATATTGAGCTCTGATATTAAACAGGTTTTGGTGAGAACAGAGCAGAATGCCGCGCATCTTGCCAGCGGATATGCCAGGATCAGTGGAAAAGTAGGAGTGTGTGCTGTTACTTCAGGCCCCGGTGCAACCAATCTTATTACGGGTATCGCAACAGCCTATGCTGACAGTATTTCTCTTGTAGCTATTACGGGTCAGGTCAACAGCGATATGATCGGCAGCGATGTATTTCAGGAAGCCGATATTACCGGTGCTGTAGAGTCTTTTGTCAAGTACAGTTATCTTGTAAGGGATGTGGCTGATCTGCCAAGGATTATCAAGGAGGCATTTTACATCGCCGGAACAGGAAGAAGAGGCCCTGTTCTTATTGATATTCCTTTTGATGTGCAGAATTCGGAATTTCCGGGAAAGTTTTCCTATCCGGAAACGATTTCCATGAGGAGCTATAAGCCTACAGTTAAGGGAAATATTGTTCAGATAAGGAAAGTTATAAAGGAGGTTGAGGAAGCAAAAAGACCTATCATCTGTGTTGGCGGAGGCGTTCATTTAAGCGGAGCCACAGAGCAGATAAGGAAATTTGCAGAGCTCAACAATGTCCCTGTAGTTTCCACCATGATGGGAATCGGAGTTATGCCTTCAGAGCACCCTCTGTACTTTGGCATGGTGGGCAATAATGGTCAGCCCTTTGCCAACAGAGCCATGAATGAATCCGACCTTCTGCTTATGGTTGGAGCAAGGGTGGCTGACAGGGCGGTTAACAGACCGGACCTTATCACAGAAAACAAAATCATGGTGCACATTGATGTTGACCCTGCGGAAATTGGCAAAAATGTAGGACCTACGATTCCGCTTGTTGGTGACATAAAGAATATTTTCGAGGATTTCCTTGAACAGGATGATCACGCTGATGATCATGAAGAATGGCTTAAGACATTAAATACCTATAAAAAAGAGATGGCATCGGACAGAAAGCCTTATGAAGGAAGCTTTGTGGAACCCAAGGACTTTATAACAAAGCTTTCAAATGCCATGAAGGATGATGCCATATATGTAGCTGATGTGGGACAAAATCAGATCTGGTCCTGCGCTTATCACATTGTAAAGAACGGCAGATTCCTTACATCCGGTGGAATGGGAACCATGGGCTATTCAATTCCTGCGGCTATGGGAGCGAAGATGGCAGCTCCCACAAAGCAGGTCGTGGCAGTTATTGGAGATGGTGCTTTCCAGATGTCCATGATGGAACTTGCTACCATGAGACAGTATGGAGTGAACATCAAGATAGTTGTCATGAAGAATGGCTTTTTGGGCATGGTGAGAGAGCATCAGCATTATGCTTATAATGATCACTACTGTATGGTGGAACTTAAAGGAGATCCGGATCTTTCACTTATAGCAGCTGCCTACGGAATGGGATACCTTAAGGTTGACGGCAGATGCGATGCGGATGAGAAGCTTTCCGAGTTCCTTTCAGATGACAGCTCATGCATCCTGGAAGTCATGGTGGATCCTATGGAGCTTGTCAAATACTGATTTTAGGGGATAAATTATGAAAAGGATTTATTCAGTTCTTGTAGAAAACAGAGCAGGTGTGCTCTCAAAGGTTGCAGGTCTTTTCTCCAGAAGAAACTTTAATATTGATTCTCTTGTGGTTGGCGAGACTGCTGATAAAAGTGTGTCCTGTATGACCATAGTATCTTCGGGAGATGAGAGGACCATTGAGCAGATTGAGAAACAGCTCAATAAAAAGATTGATGTCATCAAGGTCAAGACCTTTAAGGAGAGTATGAGTATCAACAGAGAACTCATGCTCATCAAGGTTAAGTACAACAAGGAAAACCGCCGTGACATCATGGAAAACTGTGAGATCATGGATGCGAAAATTGTAGATATGTCCAAGAATCTCATGGTCATTCAGATCTGCGACACATCGGACAGGATTGAGCTCTTTATTGAGATGTTAAAGAGCGTAAGTATTGTTGAGATTGCCAGAACCGGAACAGTTGCCCTTACAAAGTGCAGGGAACAGTAAAAAATAGAAAAAAATAAATTTTCTATGCCACATGCCAAAATGGTTCGTATAAATATTTGAAAGATGATAAAATATCATTAAACCGTTGTTGATTATTATAAAGCAAAGGGGATGAACATTATGAGCATGGAAAATAAGAATCTTGAAAACGCAGCACTGGATGATGATGTACTTGATCAGGTTACCGGTGGAAAGAAGAAGGTTGAAACTCTGTTGTACAAGAAGACAACAAGTGAAGTTGCTGCAAAAACTATTTATAAGGGAGAGGCTAAAAAAGCAGATAACCTCCTGTACAAGGACGATGATAGAATTAAATTAGATGGACCAAGGTATTGCTGAGGTCAAATATTTGAATTAAGGATAGGCCGGTGGAACTAAAAAAGTCACTGGCCTTTTTGGCAGAGATGATACTTTATTACGTTAAAAATATGCAAGTTTAAAGCGTAAAATATTTTTTGTTGACTTATTCTATAATGGTGCTATAATTTTCTTTAATTGATGCAAAACATATTAAAAATCTACCGAAATAATAGCAATAAGTCGTGTGATAAAGCAGCATGCAATTTTACACTTTAAAGCGCAAAAGTTGCCTGACGAGCACTGGCTTAGCGGTAGATTTAAGGAGAGGAAAATGCAGAAAAAAGTATTTCAGCTTTTAGTTGATAATACTTCCGGTGTTCTTTCCAGAATATCAGGCCTTTTTTCAAGACGAGGATACAACATCGAGAGTATTACAGCGGGTGTAACGGCAGATCCGAGGTTTACCAGAATAACAATTGTGGCTTCCGGAGATGATGTTATTCTCGAACAGATTGAGAAACAGGTTGCCAAGCTTGTTGATGTAAGGGATATTCACGAACTGAAGCCTGAGGACAGCGTTTACAGAGAGCTGGCAATGGTCAAGGTCAGAGCTGCAGCAGATGACAGACAGAGTATTCTGGCTACAGCCAATATTTTCAGAGGCAACATAGTAGATGTAAGCCCTGATTCACTTATTATCGAGATTACAGGTAGTCAGTCAAAGGTTGATGCATTCTTAAGGCTTTTGGAAGGCAGAGAGATTCTGGAACTTGCAAGAACAGGTATTGCCGGACTTGGAAGAGGAACTGACAACATCATTTATCTCGACGAATGAAATGTATTCTCAATTGGTTATTCCAATTAAGATATAAAGCTGATTTTAATTGCTTTTATTAAACAATATTAGATTACGGAGGAAAAACAGATGTCACAGGATGCACGTATTTTTTATCAGGAAGATTGTAACCTTTCATTACTTGAGGGCAAGACAATTGCTATTATCGGCTATGGTTCACAGGGCCACGCACATGCTCTTAACCTTAAGGATTCAGGCTGCAACGTAATCATCGGTCTTTACGAGGGTTCTAAGAGCAAGGCTAAGGCTGAGGCTCAGGGACTTAAGGTTTACAACACAGCAGAGGCTGCCAAGATGGCTGATATCATCATGATCCTCATCAACGATGAGAAGCAGGCTAAGATGTACAGAGAGGATATCGAGCCTAACCTTCAGCCTGGTAACATGCTTATGTTTGCTCATGGTTTCAATGTACATTTCGGACTTATCAAGGCTCCTAAGGATGTTGACGTTACAATGATCGCTCCTAAGGCTCCTGGACACACAGTACGTTCTGAGTACCAGGCTGGAAAGGGAACGCCTTGCCTTGTTGCTGTTGAGCAGGATGCTACAGGAAAGGCTCTTGATCTTGCACTGGCTTATGGCGCAGGTATCGGCGGCGCAAGAGCCGGTCTTCTTGAGACAACCTTCAGAACAGAGACAGAGACTGACCTCTTTGGTGAGCAGGCTGTTCTTTGCGGCGGTGTTTGTGCTCTTATGCAGGCTGGTTTCGATACTCTTGTTGAGGCTGGATATGATCCAAGAAACGCATACTTCGAGTGTGTTCACGAGATGAAGCTTATTGTTGACCTTATCTATCAGTCAGGTTTCGCAGGAATGAGATATTCTATCTCCAACACTGCTGAGTACGGCGACTATGTAACAGGTCCTAAGCTTATCACAGATGAGACCAAGAAGACTATGAAGAAGATCCTTGCTGACATCCAGGATGGTACATTTGCAAAAGAGTTCCTTCTTGATATGTCAGAGGCTGGCGGACAGGTACACTTCCAGGCTATGAGAAAGCTTCACGCTGAGCACCCATCAGAGAAGATCGGTGAGGAGATCAGAAAGCTCTACAGCTGGAACAACGAGTCTGACAAGCTTATCAACAACTAAAGGACGGCTTCACGGAAGAATATGTAACTGTGTTCGCTTCTCCGCGTCGTGATTTGCTAAAATATTAAAACAGGAAAATGTCTCATTTCGTGCTACTCATGGAAATCGACATTTTCCTGTTTTTCTATTTTGCAAATCATCTTCCTTGTGCGAATGACTCGCACATTTACATATTTTCTTACTTAAAGCCTGTTCGTTCTAAATATTTAATTAAAAATGCTTTTTTGATGAAGAGTGATTGTCAGAATAGGTTGTTCAACTCCTCTTTGAGGAAGAGATAGTGAGAGTATTGCGAAAATAGAGAGGAGGGAAAGTAAAGAGAGTTTAGAGAGAAGAGATAGGGGTATAAGTTGGTTTTGGGTGCGTATTAGTGTTAGAATATTATTATGCATAATAATCTCAGTCATAAGATTTGTTGAAGGGGAGTAACGACTTGTCTGATAAGAGCGTTTCATACAGTAAATCTGAGAAGAATTGGTATGTACCGGTCATAATGTTGGCCAGTTCTTTTTTGATGTATGTACTGGCGGTTTTGCCGATTTTTATAAAGAGGGGACTGCCTTTCTTTTATTATGGGGACTACAATGTACAGCAGATACCATTTTACATTGTGGCCCACAGGGCAGTCAGAAGCGGAGAGTTCTTCTGGAACTGGAATGTTGACCTTGGTGGAACAATGGCGGGAGATTTTTCGTTTTACTTGTGGGGAAGTCCTTTTTTCTGGATCACGACTCTTTTCCCTGAAAATGCTATTCCCTATCTGATGCCGTTTCTTATGGCGCTTAAATATGGATGCTGCGCCTGCTGTGCATATCTCTATATAAAGCGCTATGTCAAAAAATATACTTATGCCATGATAGGTGGTTATCTCTATGCTTTTTCCGGATTTAATGCCTGCAATATCGTGTTTAACCATTTCACGGATGCAGTGGCATTTTTTCCGCTGTTTCTGATTGCTTTCGAAAACCTTATGTCTGTTGACGATGGCAAAAGGAAAACAAAGTTTGTTCCTGCCGGGAAAAAGCTTATAGTATTTAGCGTTATGACGGCCGTTATGGCAATCATTAATTATTATTTCTTTTTTGGGCAGGTAATCTTTTTAATCCTTTATTTTGCCATCAGATATGCAAGGAATAATAATCTCACAAACAATTTAAGGATGTTTAACAGAGCGCTTTTTGGGGGCGTACTTGGCATTTTTATCGCAGGCTTTTTTGTGATGCAAGCCTTTGCCGGAATAAAGGGCAATTCTCGCCTTGAGAATGTTATAAATGGCTACAATATGCTTATTTATCCAAGCGAGAAGCTTCTGTGGGATATAGTAAAGAGTGTATCCATGCTTCCGGATATTATCGGAAAGGGTACGCTTTTTTACACCGGAACTGTAAAGAATGCATCTTTAGCGGCATATCTTCCTATGTTTGGTATGTCCGGTGTCATTGCCTATTTCCTTCTTAACAGGAAAAAGAAAAACTGGGAGAAGTCAATTCTTGTTTCCTGTTTTGTGATTGCATTCATTCCGGTTTTGAATTCTGCTTTCTCCATGTTTAATTCATCCTACTATGCAAGATGGTTTTACATGCCAATACTTATTATGAGCCTCATGACAGCCCAGGCACTTGAGAGGGGAAAAACTCCTCAGCTGAAAAAAGGCGCTATAGCCGCGGCCTTGATGTTCTTGTTTTTCCTTTTAGTGTACTTCTTACCATCAAAAGACGAGAGCGGAGATCTGGTTTTCCTTGAGATGACTGAAAATAACACGATTTTTTTACGGGATGTCCTGGGAACGGGAATCCTTTGTATTATGCTTCTTTTGTTGGTATTTGTCCTTCCGAGGAACTTTGGCTTTTCCTTAATTGAGGGTGATAAAAGACCAAGAGCAAAGACAGGGCTCAGGGATGTGATCTTTCTTTTCTCCGTAATAGTTGCCTGCATAATTGCCACTTTTGTGCCGATTCGAAACGGAAGCGGGATCATCAGCGAGAGAGGCAAAAAAATGTGGCAGGAGCAGATGCTTGCTAACAAGGTTAGTGTTGATCAGAGCATTTTTTGCAGGGGTGAGGTTGATTCCACATCCACCAATTATGATATGGTCTGGGGAATACCTTCTATTCATTGCTTTTTAAGCACAGTTCCTTCCGAGATATTCGATTTTCTGAAGGGAAGCTGCGGCATTACAAGAACGGTTGAGACAAATCTTCCTACTTCAAGGGCAGGGGCCAGGGCGATTCTTTCCGGAAAGTATTTTTTTGAGAATGCGGAGATAAGCAAGACTCGGGCATACGCCAATAACGAAGGAACACAGGGCTATTTTTTTCTAAAGAACGAGAATGGTTTTGACGTATTTGAAAACCTCAATTTTATTCCCATGGGCTTTACTTTTGATTATTACATTACAGAATCCGAGTGGGAGGATCTTAATGCGGAGGAGCATGATTACGAACTGGTAAAGGTCCTTATCATACCGGATGAGGCAGCGGACAGATTGGGCGATAAGCTTATGATGGAGGAGCTTACAGCGGAGGATATTCTGGATAATGGTACAAATTATCTGGAGTTTACCATGGAATGTGAAAAGAGGGCAGCAACTGCCTGCACAGCTTTTGAGACAGATACTAATGGTTTTTTTGCAAAAACATCCATGCTAAGGGACAATACTCTGGTATTTTTCTCGGTCCCTGCTACAGAGGGTTTTTCCTGCACTGTTGATGGGAAAAATACGGAGATAATAAAGGCAGATTACGGACTTATGGCGATTCCTGTGTCGGGAGGAGTTCATGAGATCAGAGTGGACTATAAGCCGGAAGGACTATTGACCGGCGTATGTATGAGTGTAATAGGCATTATTGTTGCAGTGGGTTATCTGATTCTTACAAAAAGATTAAAAAACATCAATAAAAACGATTAAATTTGTTATGTTCTTTTAATTCAAAGGCTATGTTATATTTGCTATTAGAATTTTGATTAAAATTAAGGAGATGATTGTATGAGCGGTATGACCATGAGCCAAAAAATTTTGGCATTTCACTCGGGACTTGAAAAGGTAGAGGCTGGACAGCTTATCGAGGCTGATCTGGACCTGGTTCTTGGCAATGATATTACCAGCCCTGTTGCTATTGCTGAGCTGAAGAAGTTCACAAAAGAGGGCGTGTTTGATAAGGACAAGATTGCGCTTGTGCCTGACCACTTTGTTCCCAACAAGGATATTAAGTCAGCTGAGAACTGCAAATGTGTCAGAGAATTTGCGTTAAGGAACAACATCACAAACTATTTTGAAGTTGGAAAAATGGGCATAGAGCACGCTCTTTTACCTGAGCAGGGACTGACTGTGGCAGGTGATCTTATCATAGGTGCCGATTCTCATACTTGTACCTACGGAGCGCTTGGAGCTTTGTCAACCGGTATCGGCTCAACTGACATGGCCGCTGGAATGGCAACCGGAAAGGCCTGGTTTAAAGTTCCGTCAGCTATAAAATTTAATATCATCGGCAAGCCTTCAAAGTGGGTAAGCGGAAAGGATGTTATTCTTCACATTATCGGAATGATCGGTGTGGATGGAGCTCTTTATAAATCTATGGAATTTGTAGGAGAGGGTATAAAGAACCTTTCTATGGATGACAGATTTACCATTGCTAACATGGCAATCGAAGCCGGTGGAAAGAATGGCATTTTCCCGGTTGATGACCTGGCAATCGCTTATATGAAGGAGCATGCTCCAAATAGAAAATATGTTGTATACGAGGCCGACGAGGATGCTGAGTATGACGCAGAGTACACCATTGACCTTGGAGCACTTACACCTACCGTTGCGTTCCCGCACCTTCCTGAGAATACACATACCTTTGATGATATCGATGAGATAAAGATTGATCAGGTGGTTATCGGATCCTGTACCAACGGACGAATCGATGACCTTAGGATTGCGGCTGAAGTTCTTATGGATCACCATGTGGCTGAGGGTGTTCGTTGTATTGTCATTCCTGCTACGCAGAAGATTTATCTTCAGGCTATGGAAGAGGGACTAATTAAGACCTTCATTGAGGCAGGAGCCATTGTTTCAACACCTACCTGTGGACCATGTCTTGGAGGATATATGGGCGTTCTGGCTTCAAAGGAGAGATGCGTTTCAACCACCAACAGAAACTTTGTTGGCAGAATGGGAGCTGTGGATTCTGAGATATATCTGGCATCACCTGCAGTTGCTGCGGCAAGTGCTGTTACTGGAAAGCTTTCACAGCCATCAGAGCTGGGACTTTGATCATGATCAAATTATTAGTGATTTGAAAATAGCTTCGTAGAAGAGGAGAAATATACAATGAAAAGCGCAAAGGGAACCGTTTTTAGATATGGAGATAACGTTGATACAGATGTAATCATCCCTGCAAGATATTTAAACAGCACTGATCCCAAGGAACTGGCAAAACACTGCATGGAAGACATCGATAAAGAGTTTGTTTCAAAGGTAAAGGATGGAGACATCATTGTGGCCGATAAGAACTTTGGCTGCGGCTCCTCCAGAGAGCATGCGCCAATAGCTATCAAGGCTGCCGGCGTAAGCTGCGTAATAGCCAAGAGCTTTGCGAGGATTTTTTACCGCAACAGCATAAATATCGGGCTTCCGATTATCGAATGTGAGGAAGCTGCAGATGCTATAAAGGCCGGAGATATAGTGAGCATCAATTTTGATACCGGAATAATAACTGACGAAACGACAGGCAAATCTTTTAAGGGACAGGCGTTCCCACCGTTTATGCAGAAGATTATTGATTCTGAAGGACTTATAAATTATATAAACTCAGAAAAATAAAGGTTGGATGGCAGTGCGTAAGGTGCTGCCATTTTTTATTTCTTCCTTCAGAGCTTATGGCGCTATCACTTAAAATGTATTATTATAGTGGAGTATGAAAGAGTTATTGGAGGAACGTTATGGAAAGGCTTTTTTGTGTCATTCCCTGCTATAACGAACAGGAAGTTTTACCTGAAACTTCAAAGAGACTTAAGGATAAGATTGAGAATCTGGTATCGGAAGGCAAGATCTCTCCGGATAGCAGAATTCTTTTTGTAAATGACGGATCTAAGGATAATACCTGGACGATGATTTCCGAGCTACATGCCGGGGATCCGCTTTTTCAGGGAATTAATCTTTCAAAGAATATGGGACATCAAAATGCGCTTCTTGCGGGCCTTATGACAGCTAAGGACCTTTGTGATGTGACCATTTCAATGGATGCAGACCTTCAGGATGATATAAATGCAATCGATGCAATGCTTGAGAAATATCATGAGGGCTGCGACGTAGTATATGGAGTTCGTTCCAAAAGAGCTACAGATACTTTCTTTAAGAAATTTACCGCTGAGAGTTTTTATAAACTGATGAATGGTCTTGGTGCCAATACGGTCTATAATCATGCTGATTACAGGCTTATGTCCAGACGTGCTCTTTTGGGACTGGCTGAATTTGGCGAAGTGAACCTCTTTTTGCGTGGAATTGTTCCTATGGTTGGCTACAAGGCAGATGTGGTCTACTACGAGAGAGCGGAGCGCTTTGCCGGGGAGAGCAAGTACCCCTTAAAGAAGATGCTTTCCTTTGCAGTTGAAGGAGTCACGAGCCTTAGTACCAAGCCCATAAAGCTGATCACCGGGCTGGGATTTTTCATTTTCTTCGTAAGTATCCTGGTTTTTATCTATTCCCTGGTGCGCCACTTTACGGGACATACAATTCCGGGTTGGACAACCACGGTCCTGTCTGTATGGGCTATTGGCGGACTTATGATGATATCCCTTGGGGTAATAGGTGAATATATTGGCAAAATATATCTTGAGACCAAAAACAGGCCAAGATTTATTATTGAATCCTACATTGCAGATGATGAGGATAAGACTGTGTTTGATAAGTCAGAACACAGATAAAATATTAAGTATAGGAGATTTAGTAGTTATGGCAAACGGTCATGGAAAAAAACCGGAGGATTTTAAAAAGCAGATGGAGGAGAACTTCAGAGCACCTCTGAATGAGCATTCCCATGTGAAAAAAGTGATTGGAATAGTAAGTGGAAAGGGCGGCGTTGGTAAGAGCCTTGTTACCGGTCTTTCAGCTATAACAATGAATAAAAAAGGCTTTAAGACAGCCATTATGGATGCAGATATTACAGGACCTTCTATTCCTAAGATGTTTGGAATCGGTAAGGAAAACTATGCGGATGAGAACGGTCTTATTCCGGCAGTGACTAAGGGCGGTATCAAGGCTATGTCACTTAATATGCTCATGGACAATGAGACAGATCCTGTAATCTGGAGAGGTCCAGTTATCGCCGGAATAGTAAAGCAGTTCTGGACTGATGTTAACTGGGGTGATGTGGACTTTATGTTCGTTGATATGCCTCCGGGAACAGGGGATGTTCCTCTTACAGTATTCCAGTCTCTTCCTGTTGATGGCATTGTAGTTGTGGCTACACCGCAGGAACTGGTGGGCATGATAGTTGAAAAGGCCATCAATATGGCGAATATGATGAATGTTCCGGTAATTGGAATTGTAGAAAATATGAGCTATATGACTTGCCCTCATTGTGGTGAACCTATAAGCATTTTTGGAGAGAGCAGGATTGAGCAGTATGCTGCCTCCAATGGGCTTAATGTTCTTGGTAAGCTTCCACTGGATCCTAAGATTGCCAGCCTTTGCGATGCAGGAAAAGCGGAGGATATAGAGGGAGACTATCTTGAATCCCTTGCTTACGTGCTTAACGGCATGATACAGGAATAAATTGTTACTGTTCAGACAGAAATGCGCACTCTGCTGCGCATTTCGTGAGAAAGTGAACAGTAACAATAAATTGAAATTTTACTGCGGTTTTCGCAAGATATGATTCGATTGGGAACGGATGGTGCTTTATTATGAAGATGAAGCCGGAAAAAAATCAGGTAACCTGGGCAGTCACAGCTTTTTTCCTCTGTGTTGCCCTTATGCTTGCATATTATGTGATATTTGACGGGAAAACTATCGTAGATGCCCTGTCAAAACTTGTTGATTCCTTATCCGGAATCATTATTGGCGTGGTTTTTGCCTATATTCTTATTCCTTTAATGGAAGGAATTGAAAAGAAGATTCTAACGCCAATCTACAAGAAAAAAGGTATTGATGTTTCTATTTCTGCGGAAGCTGATCAGAAGAAAAGAAAGCAGATGAGAAAAATATCCATAACACTGACAATGCTTTTTGCCATTGTTGTAATATACAGCTTGTTTAGTATCATCCTGCCACAGCTGATAAGCAGTATAAGAGAAATTGTAAATTCTTTGCCCGTATATATAAAGCAGCTTGATGATTATTCCAATCTGTTTCTTGCTAATAATCCTGACCTTCAGCAGATCATAGATTCCCAGCTGGACAGTTATTATGAGACATTAAGTGTCTATGTTACCAAAAAGCTTTTGCCTCTTTTGCCAAGTAATGCCAACACTATTTTTAAAGTAGCTTCAAAGAGCGTTGTCTCTATTATTCAGGTGTTATTTGATTTCATAGTAGGCTTTATTGTTGCAATCTATGTTCTGGATTCCAAGGAGAGATTCACTACAAAGGGTAAAAAGATAGCTTATGCAGTCTTTAAAGAAGACTGGGCAAATGAGATAATAAGTGGCTTTCGATTTGTTAATTACACATTTGAAGGCTTTATCGGCGGAAAGCTTCTTGATTCGCTTATTATCGGTGTGATCTGCTACATTGGCTGTAAGATCATGGATATTCCTTATCCTGTGCTGATTTCGGTTATAGTTGGTGTGACCAATATAATTCCTTTCTTTGGTCCTTATATCGGAGGGTGCGTTGGTGGACTTATCCTTGTTCTCATCAACCCCATCAAGGCTTTGGCTTTCATTATTTTTGTAATTATTCTTCAGCAGTTTGACGGAAATATCCTGGGGCCCACAATCCTTGGAAACTCTACAGGACTTTCAAGCTTTTGGGTTATCTTTTCAATCACCCTGTTTGGCGGATTGTGGGGAATAGTAGGATGGCTTGTTGGTGTTCCGATCTTTGCAGTTTTTTATGCCCTTGTATCGAGAGCCGTAAATGTTCTGCTTATTAAGAAGGGACTAAGTACCAATACCGAAAAATATATGGATCTTGCATATATTGAAAGCGGAGAGTATAAGCTTTTGACCGACGAAGCAAATACCAAGCACAACGCGAGAAAAACAACATCCATGTTTAAAAAGCTCTTTAAGAAAAAGAGTGTTCCTACACAGAACGACAAGAAATAAAAATGTAGTTTTTTTTACACTGATTTTGTGCTTGACTGCTGAAATTTAAGGGTTATAATGGTATTTATTAGTACGTCAACGTGCTAAAGTATAAATTATAATTAGAAGGGATGAGGAGATTATGAGCAAAAAGAATCTTGATTGGGCTAATATCGGCTTTTCCTATATGGTAGCTGACAAAAGATATGTTTCCAATTATAAGGATGGCAAGTGGGATGATGGTGTGATCACAGAGAACAGCATGATCACATTAAGCGAGGATGCCGGAGTTCTTCATTATGCACAGGAGTGTTTCGAGGGACTCAAGGCTTATGAGACAGAGGATGGCAAAATCGTTACTTTCAGACCAGACCTTAATGCAAAGAGAATGGTAGATTCTGCTGAGCGCCTTGAGATGCCTCCTTTCCCTGAAGATAGATTTATTAAGGCTGTAGAAGAGGTTGTTGCAGCAAATGCTGACTGGGTTCCACCTTATGGCAGCGGCGCAACACTTTATATCAGACCGGTTATGTTTGCAACAGGAAATGTTATCGGAGTTAAGCCGGCTGATGAGTATCAGTTCAGAATTTTCGTAACTCCTGTCGGACCGTACTTTAAGGGCGGTGCAAAGCCAATCGTTGTAAAGATCAGTGATTTTGACAGAGCAGCACCTCACGGAACAGGTAATATCAAGGCAGGTCTTAACTATGCAATGAGTCTTCATGCAATTGTTACTGCACATGAGGAGGGATTTGCTGAGAATGTTTACCTTGATGCAGAGAGCAGAACCTACATTGAGGAGACCGGTGGAGCAAACATCATCTTTGTAACAAAAGAAGGCGGACTGGTAGTTCCTAAGTCACATACAGATTCAATCCTTCCTTCAATCACAAGAAGATCAATTGTTTATGTAGCAAAAGAGATTCTTGGAATGAACGTAGAAGAGAGACCGGTTAAGCTTTCTGAGGTTGAGAATTTCGTTGAGATGGGTCTTTGCGGAACAGCAGCAGTAATAAGCCCTGTTGGCAAGATTAACGACCACGGCAGAGAAATCTGCTTCGAGAATGGCATGGACGAGATGGGACCTGTTATCAAGAAGCTCTATGATACTCTCACTGGTATACAAATGGGCACAGTAGAAGCTCCTGAGGGATGGATCCACGTGATCAAATAATTTGATGAGAAATATATAAGGGGTAAGTCAGACAATTTATTGATTCTGACTTACCCCTGTTTTCATGGCGTTATTATCGTAATTTACGTGATATGTCAGTGCCTTTCATCTTCGTTTTCGTACATCTCGCAGTAGCGGGCAGAAAAAGAAGGCTTTTCGCCGGCAATATTCAGGTGCGAGATGTCACCAATCCGAAGGGTTCGGAAAGTGACAACACCTTTTTCGCGTTCTTCTGTAACGACTTCCGTGACAGAAGTTGGAGCCATGGCAAGGAATTGCATCGGCATAAAGGGCGAAACGTGCCACAACATGGACAATAGTACTGAAGTTATGCCAAAGTGGCAGAAAAATGCAAGAGTCTTGTCGTTTCCTTTTTCTGCTTTGAAAATATCGCCGTCTTTTTCATAGCCGTAGCTTTTTAGAAATTCATAAAAAGACTTTTCGATATAGTCATAGACTTCAAGGGTGTTGCTGCATTTTACGAGCTCTGATTCCCTCCATTTGTATCTGTCAAAAAGCTCCGGGTGATTTCCGTAATACGAAGGAAGGATATCCCATACAATTCTTTTTTCATATTTACCGCTTATAGGGTCTTTTCTAAGTTCATTGGAATAGGCCATTCTTGCTGTATCAGACAAATTCGGGTCAAAAAGAGCAGGGAATTCTTTTAGCCAGTCCAGAGTCGTAACTTCTTTTCCCAGAACCTTTAATGAGTATTCTGCAGTTGCTTTGGCACGGCCAAGGGGCGATTGATACACCTCATCGATATCAAAGGTTTCTATGATATCTGAAAGGAGTTTTGCCTCTATTTTTCCCTTTTCTGTAAGATTATCAATGGAATAGTCGGGATCACCGTGTCTGAAAAATAATAGTCTCATAAATTAGCAAAGTCCTTTCTCTGAAAGTGTATCAAAAAGCTTATCTGCAACAAGCTCTGCAGCGTAAAGCTTGTAGTCATGGCGGGATGGCTGGGATGGAATGGATTGATGAAATGCTTTTTCGTCATCACCAAATGAAATGGAAAAATAGATTTCTCCGGGCACCGAGTCCGGATTATTAGGGTCCACATTGCCAAAGCTTCCTGTGATACCGATTCCAATATCTGCTTCATATTTATTCTTACAGGCTTTTGACATTGCCAGCGCTGTTTCTTTTGAATAAACCCCGAAATTATCTATGATTTCCTTAGTAACTCCGTCCATTACCTTAGCCTCATTGGAATAGGTGATACAGGCACCCTTCATTATAGCTGAAGCTCCCTCAGTATCAGTTATCAGAGAGGCAATAAGTCCTGAGGTGCAGCTTTCCATGGTGGTAATGGATAAATCATTTTTGATAAGAAGTCTGGTCAATTGTTCGTATTTTTGTCTGACGTCCATGTTTACTCTGTTTTGCTCCTTTTTGTTACTATACATTCTTGGATATAAAATCCAAGAATGTATCAACCAAGCCATTTGAAGGTGACTAACGTCGCAGGGCTTGGTTGACTCTTGAATCATGTTCTCACGAAATGCGCAGCAGAGTGCGCATTTCTGTCTGAACAGTAACAGTATAACATCAATAGTATCTTTTAGCTCTTTCATTGACGCATCTGTGGCTGGGTTTTATTATTAATATTTGAAGGGAAAATAGATTTGTTGGAGGTTTTCTATGTATTATCTAATTCGAAATTCTCTGGAAGAATGCAGTGCGGAGCAGTGTCACGATGCAGGCTCGCCCTATGTTGCTGTACTTACTCCGGAGCAGTGGATGGAACAGAACGAAAACTTTGATATGGGTATTGATACCGATATGGGAGCTGAGGATTTTTTTACTACAAAAGCTGAAGTTAACTACGACTCCCTGACAGGTACATTTTGTATTCCTGTGCAGTCATCTCTCACAGGAGAAGAGCAGAGATTTGCATTCGCTCTCGATGAGACCGGAATTGTATTTATAGATGCCGGCAAAAGCGCTCTTGCTCTGGTAAAAAGGATTCAGAGAAATAAAAAATGGAGAAAGCCTTCTTTAGAGAGATTTCTCTATGACTTTTTAGAAACCATTGTACATAATGACCTTCGTATACTGCAGCGATATGAGCGCGAGCTTGAAGGCATAGAGAAAGAGATCATGGAAGATGCCGAAGACGCTCGCATACAACGCAATAACGAAATTCGAAGCGACATAAGAGACCTTCGTATCCATTACGAGCAGCTTCTTGATCTTGGACAGGAGCTTGAGGAAAACGAGAACGGCTTCTTTGAAGAGGACAATATCAGATATTTTCATATGTTCTCAAGCCGTGTAGACAGGCTATACAACGCAGCCACACACCTTCGTGACTATACTATTCAGCTAAACGACTTGTATCAGTCACAGCTTGATGTAAAACAGAACCGTATCATGACAGTGCTTACTGTGGTTACAACCATTTTTATGCCTCTTACACTGATTGTTGGCTGGTACGGTATGAACTTCAAGTACATGCCGGAGCTGGAGTCAAGGGCCGGATATCCTGTGGTGATTGTGCTAAGTCTGCTTATTATAGCGGGAAGCCTTACCTTCTTTAAGATAAAAAAGATTATCTGAATAATCGTTTATTTCTCTCTTCGGGTGAATTACAGTTCTTTTAGTTGCAATGCTGAATGTATATTGTGTGGAGAAACAAATATATACTTGTCTTATCAACAAGAAAACATATTGTTGAGGGAAAGCAGTGGTAGCAGGAAGCACTTGCTGCTGACTGCGAAGCATGTATGAAAGGAGAATATAGTTATGGAGATTACATTAGAAGCTGTTGAAAAGGTTATGGAGCAGACCGGAGTTGAATTCAAGGCTGCGAAAGAAGCTCTGACAAAGACAAACGGCAATGTTGATGAAGCAATAAAGCTTATCCGTCCTGATACAATCGACATCGGGGAGGAAGCAAAGGCAGCCGTTGAGAAGCTCAAGAAGAAAGTTGAAGAGGGAAACGTAGACAGAATTCAGATTCGTAAAGGGGAAGAAGTAGTTCTGAGCGTCCCGGTAAATGTTGGAATTGTTGGAGGAATCATTGGACTTGCAGCAGCACCTTGGGCACTGATCGCCGGATCCGTTGCAGCTTTCGGCCTTGGTTGCAAGCTCGAAGTTGTTAAAAAAGACGGTTCAACAGATGAAATTGACTAAACAGTAACTCGGCAAACAATAGAGCCGATGCACTTACATTCTGTAAATGCGTCGGTTTTTTGTTGATTGTTGCAGTTTATTTATGAAAGTGCTCTTCCCTATAGCTTTATGTTTGTGATAGAATAATCTTGTTTGAATCGAACAAACATTTGATTTTGATAATGGGGAGAGAGAATTTTGATAGCGTATGTAAATGGTATTTTGGAGAGTATAGAAGAGGGAATTGCAGTGGTAGACGTTAATGGCTTTGGTATTAACGTCTTTATTTCGGGCTCCACCATGGACAGGATGCCGGGTATTGGTGAGAATGTAAAGCTCTATACCTACACCAATGTCAAGGAGGATGCCTTCACACTTTTTGGCTTTTTATCAAGGGATGAGCTGAATCTTTTTAAAATGCTTATTACGGTAAATGGTATAGGACCTAAGGGGGGACTTTCAATTCTTTCGGTAATGTCTCCTGATGATCTCAGGTTTGCCATTATGGCGGGAGACAGCAAGTCTATTTCGAAGGCTCCCGGAATTGGCAAAAAGACAGCAGAAAGGATTACACTGGAACTTCGGGACAAGATTAAGGTTTCGGAAGACGATATGCTTGGCGGAAGCTCTATTGGTGCTTTAGACATAGCAATTGATGGAGCATATCCTGCAAGAGATGAGACTGTGGCTGCTCTGGTGGCTCTCGGATATAATTCGGCTGCGGCTATGAAGGCTGTCCGAAAGGTACTTACAGAGAATCCGGAAGCTTCTGAAAATACGGAGAAGCTGTTAAAGCTTGCGCTTAAAGAAATGTTTTGAAGTGATGGATATGATAAAAAAGCATTTAGAATATAAAATGTGAGTGGAGTATGGAAAAAAGAAAGATAAACACAACAGCCCGTGGGGTAGATACTCAGGCAAATGTAGAGGATGCAAGGATAGAAGGGTCCCTTCGTCCCAAGTCATTGGATAATTACATCGGGCAAAAGAAGATAAAGGAAAGCCTTAAGATTTACATTGAGGCTGCACAAAAAAGGGGAGACAGCCTTGATCATCTGCTTTTTTATGGCCCGCCCGGACTTGGTAAGACCACACTCGCCGGTATCATTGCCAATGAGATGGGGGTAAATATCAAGATTACCAGCGGACCTGCCATAGAGAAGCCCGGAGATATGGCAGCTATACTTAACAATCTTCAGGCAGGGGATGTTCTCTTTGTGGATGAGATACATCGTCTGAACAGACAGGTGGAGGAAGTTCTTTACCCTGCGATGGAGGATTTTGCCATTGATATCATGATCGGAAAGGGGCCAACAGCAAGATCTATAAGACTTGACCTGCCTAAGTTTACTTTGATCGGTGCTACTACCAGAGCCGGTATGCTTTCAGCACCACTTCGTGACAGATTTGGAATGATTCACAGGATGGAATTTTATGATGTGGATGAGCTCTGCAGCATCATCATGCAGTCTGCAACTGTTCTTGGAGTTGAGGTTGATGAAAAGGGCGCTGTGGAAATGGCAAGAAGGAGTAGAGGAACGCCAAGGCTTGCCAACAGAATCCTCAAAAGGGTCAGAGACTTTGCAGAGGTCAAATATGATGGCGTTATAACTGAAGAAGTTGCAGTTACAGCTTTGGACCTTATGGATGTGGACAAAATGGGTCTTGATCATACGGACAGAAACCTTCTTATGACTATGATTGGAAAGTTTGGTGGTGGCCCGGTGGGACTTGATACTCTGGCTGCGGCAATCGGAGAGGACTCGGGAACTATTGAAGATGTCTATGAGCCGTACCTTATTAAAAACGGATTCATCAACAGGACTCCCAGAGGCCGTGTGGTTACGATGGAGGCTTATCATCATTTGGGACTAGAAGCCCCTGCATCTGATGAGGAATAATCACAGCATATTACTGAATGTATTATGAATGTGGGTTACTGTTCAGACAGAAATGCGCACTAAGCTGCGCATTTCGTGAGAACTTGATGCAGGAGTGAGCGCATTCCTTCGACGAAGTCGATATGGAATGAATGCGCGAATTGGTTACTGGAGCGAGCTGCATGCGAGTGAACA
>JAFPVA010000038.1 GCA_017413105.1 Butyrivibrio sp.
CCTGTATTATTCACCGAATGAATCAGTGGCGGCGTAAAGCCGCATAGTACCTTGACATTTTTATACTGTTGCTGTCATCTATCAAGTGATAGAAAAAAGGCCTCTAAATATGGTATAGTGTAAGTACCACCAAACAACATATGCCATAAGGAGAAGCCCTATGAACATTTTAAAAGATACTTCACTTGAAAGCAACCCATATTTAAAAATAAACTTTGATGGCGGAGATCTGTCGTCCGATGCAGGACTTCTCCTGATAAAAGAGTTCGCCGAAAAAATAGGTCTGGTCAAAATCGTATATCAGCTGTTTAAGACAAACGATACCGCGACATTCAGGCTCCATATAGATCCGGAGAACTTTCTCCAGATGGTCTACCAGACCATTGCTGCATACTTCGAAGATGACTGCTCAGATGAGTTAACGGTTGACCCGATATTTACAGCAATCCTTGGAAAGCCTGCCTTGGCTTCGCAGCCTACGATATCACGGTTCTTCAACCGTATGGACGATACAACCCTTAAGCAGTTCGACCAGATTGAAAAGCTGATGCGTGACATCGTTTATTCGATCAAAGCACCTGAATATATGCTCTTTGATCTGGACTCCACACTGCTCAATACATATGGAAATCAAGAGGGCGAGGCTTTTAACTACCACTATCAGGCACATGGTTATCATCCGCTGCTGTGTTTTGACGGGATCACCGGAGACCTATTAAAACTGGAACTCCGTGATGGAACCCACTATTGCAGCAATGGCGCAGATAAGTTTATGGAACCGCTGATAAAGGAGTTTCGCACAAAGCATCCCTCTCTGCCATTATACCTTCGTGGAGATAGCGGGTTTGCATCTCCTGAATTATATGAGGTCTGTGAAGACAACGCATGCGAATATGCCATCAGGTTAAAACAAAACAGTACGCTTGTTGCTCTGGCAGAGTACAAAGCTGAGGATTTAAGGCAAGTCACAAAGCATAACATGGTAGACTATGCGGTAACGTATGGCGAGTTTATGTATCAGGCCGGCACATGGTCGCATCCTCGCCGGGTCGTATTCAAGATAGAAAAGCCTGCAAACCAGTTCCTCTTCGTGTACACCTTTATCGTAACAACAATGGAATCTGAGCCCTATAAGGTGATCCGGTTTTATTGCGGCCGTGGTAAAATGGAGAACTTCATCAAAGAAGGCAAGGACGGTTTTGATTTCGCTGCCGTTAGCAGCAAATCCAAGATTGTCAACGCCAACCGCCTCCGCCTGCATGGTCTGGCCTACAACCTCTTCAACTGGTTCAGAAGACTGGCACTTGCAGCAAATATGCGAAAACTACGCATAGATACCGTTCGGCTTAAGCTGCTCAAAGTAGCAGCAAGAGCTGTTCGTTCAGCACGATATATGACTTTCAAACTGTGCAGCAGTTGCCCATACAAAAAGGAATTCTATGAGACCCTTCAAAATATCCGGGGATTGCAGCCACAGTTAGAATAGCAACAGTTTTCAATGTACATTGACAGTTTCATATGATGATAGGGTTTCAAAGGGGATAGTATACTCTTTTTTGAGGTAATACCCCATACTGTCATCAAAGGAACAGTCTAAAACAACGTATCGGGGACGGTCGTTTTATATTTTAAGTCCCCGTGAATAATTCAGGATAAGGATTATAGATCAGAGGGGGTCGACTGGTTTCCTGAAGAAATGCCGAATGAAGAAGAATATGAAGAAGGACTTCAGAATCTGGAATCAAATGATTATACGGTGGATTATATCATTACCCACACAGCGCCCCGGGATGTGGCTGCTGCTTTGGGTTATGGAGAAATGTCCGATGATGAGGTGGAGTTAAGGAAATACTTCCAGCGAATTGCAGAAGAGGCGGATTTTAAGGCATGGTACTTTGGACATTTTCATGAAGATGATGAAGTGGAAGAGGTTTTCAGGGCATTATTTGATGATGTTATAAGGATAGCGTAAATCCTGTATTGAAAAGGAGGGACAGATATGGCAGTAAAATTCAAGGAATTAAGACAGTATCTGGCACGGAATATCCGGCTTTCCATATGTTTTGAGAACGGTCATTATGATGATTACAATATCCTGTCAGATATCCCGGATAAAAAGTATGATGAACTGTATGTATTTGGGATCGGAAAGATTGATGTGGAGTTTCCTTTGGATGTTTATTCAGAACCATCAGAGATGCCGGAAACCGTTGGGAACAATTTTGATCTTTATCCTGCGCTGGAGGTTGTTCTGCATGATAAACCGAGAAAGGATATCGGAGAAAGAAAATGCAGAGAATATCTGAAGTTCTCTGACCTGAAAGGATATTTCCAGATTTTTGGACATATGAAGGTCGTGATGCAGAAAGACTGGTCTTCAAAGACGTTTAATGAAAGGAAAGATATACCGGATGAATACGGAGACTATTTTGTCTATGGTATCGGTATGGAGGAAGATCCTGAACCTGAAAAAGGATATGAAGACGTCAAATATGACAGTTCCATGAAAAAACGCATTGTGGTAGTTCTGTCGGATGAGCCAAGGAAGAATGTCACTGGCGAAGATGATAAAGTGATATATGGCAAAGGACCTTTTTTCCTCGTTCTTACTGCCGAGGAATGGGGGCATGATCAGGATGAATGGCTGGGGATCTATACCGGTAAAAAGGAAGCCGGAGAGGCATATGACAGAGCAGTTTCCTATTATGATGAAGAAAGATCACACGGACATTATTTGGAAGACCAGCAAGTGATGTTAGCTGAATACATACCGGAGGAGGATCGTTTCAGGAAAGTAGAGCGGAGTGAGCTTTAAAACTATTTTCAAGTGTAACAGTACTATATTAACGGTAAACATTGATTCATCGCTCCAAGGGGAGCAGAAAGGAGGACAGTCATGACGAGAATGACATTGATGGTAACAACAGGAAACACGGAATACAGAGGCATGATTGTCCGCTTGTCTGATTTCTGATCAATTCGATTATTTCTCAGATTTTATAGACCGGACAGGGAGAAGCCTCTTGCAAAAGGGAGGTTTTATTTTGATACCGGTAAAACAGGACCTGCCTTTGTCAGGAATAAGGAGAAAGAAGTTTTATGAATTTACCAATAACAGTCAACCAGGAGGAACTTATGGAGATCCTCTGTTACTGAAATACGCAATAATCTGTTTTCTGTTTTCTCATCCTTATTGGGAATGAAAGAAGCGCTTTTTGTAAGTTCCTTCTTAGTAAGAGTATTATAACATATTGTATGTTACCTTTTCATAGTATTTTACGAAGGAAGTAAGATGAGATGTTTGTTGATGCAACGAAATGGTGGCGAGTCAGTTTTCTTTATATAACTGATACAATTATGTTGTGTTTTTCGGCTATAATTATGCCATGAATAAACTGCTGGTGTTTGTTTATTTGAAATAAGGGAGATACCTATGGATACAGCGGTGAAGATTGATAAGAGAAATGAAGAAAAATTGGAATTATATGCGCTTCTGGGTTCGGGATATAAAGCCATGCAGGAAGGCCGGGAATCATCTTTGCAGGAAGTGAAGGAACGCATTGAAAAGAGACGCAATGAATCAAGCTGATATTTTTGTAACAGAACCTGCGGAGCATGATATTGATGAAATAGAGTATTACATAGGGGTTAATCTATGTAATAAATCTGCTGCTGAAAATACGGTTGATGGCATAATTTCTGAAATATCGGAATTAGGTAATTATCCGCTCAAACATCCACCAAGCCAGACACCCTTTTCGTCGCAGAAGATGAATTCTGAGGAAATGCCAAGTCTTTCCTGGCTTTCCTTTATTTCGGCAAGAATACTTTCGATAGCATCGGTCACAGGGAAATATCTGCCGTTTTTGGGATGAAGCCTCTCGTTTTTCGTGTAAGAAAGCTCCTCAAAAGTCCGCCCCTTTCCTTTGATCCTTGTCATTCGCTGCTGACGATGGATATGAAGACCTTTATCAGTGATATCAGACCAGCGGAGCGGGGGGATTTCTGATCCTGTTTTTTATGGCTTCTATTTCCTCATCGGTAAAAATCTTTTCGTCTGAGCTTTTCACAGAATTATCGCAATTCTTATAGTAATTCTGTATGTCCACGCTGCTAACAGGATTGCTCTGTATTATCCTGTCATGTCTCAGGTAAAAAAGCTAACTGGGTGGTATACATAAAGTTTCTATGTTTTTTTGAGGTTTTTTTCATAAGCATTCACCTATAAACTCGAACAAAAATGGCACAGTTTTTTGAGGTGTGCCGCCGTCAATAACAAGCCCTTTACGCAGTAGTAACGCTGTAAATGAGGAAAACACTTTGGCACAGAATGCCAAATAGAATTCTTTTATAAGATTAGGAGCATTAAACTGCGGAGTCCCGAAAATGGGGCCCCGCAGTATTTTTCTACACCCTTTTATCAGACGGTAAAGAAGCTCAGATCCTCGTCCAGGCTCTGTGCCAGGCCCATAAGGTCTGATGCAGAATGGCTTATGATCTCGAAGGTAGCATTAAGTTCCTCCATGGAAGCGTTGGTCTCCTCGGTGGAAGCCGCGTTCTCCTCGGATATCGCAGAAAGATCCGAAATGATCGATACAAGACTGTTCTTGGACTCATTAAGCGTATCCACACGGTTGGAGATATTCGCCGAGCTGTCCGTAACGCTCAGCACGTTCTCCTGCATGCTGGCCATATCGCCCTTCGTGGATTCGATCTTCTGAGTCTGCTCTTCAATGGCCTCATTGAGCTGTTCCACCGTGACTACTGTCTTTTCGGATTCATCGATCAGCTCCTTAATGATGGCATTGATCCTGACCGTAGCCTCCTGGGTTTGGGATGCGAGGGAACCGATCTCATCGGCAACGACGGCGAATCCTCGTCCTGCCTCCCCGGCTCTCGCCGCCTCTATGGAAGCGTTCAGGGCAAGAAGGTTGGTCTGTGACGAAATATTCGTAATAAGGTTAGAAGCCTCGGAAATATTCCTTGCCGCCTCATTCGTGGAACGTATCTGCGCGTCGATGCTCTTCATGCTTTCGACCGTGCTTACGTTCTGAGCCATCAGCTGATCAAGGGCCTCCATCGCACGGGTGCTGGCTTCCTGCATGCTGTTGGCATATTCGCCAAGCTCGTCAACGTTCGTCGTGATACCGTCGATATCGTTTCCGATATCGGCAGTGTTGTTTGCCGAGGTCTGTACGCTGTCAGCCTGTCCGACCGCACCCTTGCTGATATCATCGATAGCCGAAGTGACCTGTCCGGAAGCTTCCGAAGCCTGCCCTGCCGATTCCGACAGCTCCTGCCCTGCCTTGGACACATCCCCGGAAAGCTTTTTGGCGGAGCTTAATACGCTGGTAAGCTCATCAACAAGAGTCTTTGAGCTCTCCGCTATGGTTCCAAGCTCATCGGTCCTGGAAAGAGCCGCCTCCGAGAACTGTACTCTCAGATCTCCCGACGCCATCTGTACCAGCGACTCAACGATATTCTTCATTGCGGATGCACTGCTTCTGTAAAGCACGATACCTATTCCGATAACAATGCAGACACAGACAAGAGCCAGCACCACCATGGTTATGATGATCTTACGGATGGCAGCCTCCACATCAGTGGTCTTTCTGAAGGCGCAGGTCATGCCTCCGATGGAGCCGTCATCGGCAAGCACCGGTGCGTAAACCCCGGAATATACCTGACCGGCTACCACGTAATTAGGACGGTAATAGGTCTGTCCGCCCTTCACGACCGTATTGTAGATATCACTCGGCGCCGTCGTGTCCGCATTCTTACGTCCTACCGGCGAGCCCTCCACTGTCGTTATAGCACGGATATTATCATAAAAGATCGCATAATCAAGACCGGTCCTTTGCTTTAAGGAGCCGGTAAACTGGCCTCTGAATGCCGTTTCGCCCTTCCAGAGGACATCATCCTCGTCCAGATTCCACTCTCCTTCGTACATTCGCTCGATCTCATCAGCCATCTGGATCGCGGCCGTCTTCAGGGTCTCCTCCACCAGCTGCTCATAGGTGCTGGATAACTCATTGGAAGCAAATATCGTCAATAGCAGCGCTATGGCGGTACAGGCAGCGACCGATATGATGATAATATTCAGCACCAGCTTTTTGTTCCTTGTCTTTTTCTGCTTCATACCTTCCTCCTTATTGTGTTTTTTATGTGCCTAAAAAGATATAATTATACATATTATATCATATTATTTTAATGCAGTCCTCTAAATTCAGTCTGTTCCTAGGGTTGTTTCACGAAGCGATGTATTAAAGAATTTCCGTTTATAAGGAAGCCTTGCGGTCGCTCCCGCTCCCTTAAGCCCTTTCATTCTATCACGCATAAACTCCTCAACCATCATATCCCTCTGTTATTTATTGTCTTTTCGGTGTAAAATATAATACTGGGGCTGAAGTTTTTCAGTATCCATATGTCATAAGTTGGGGGTATATCAATGAGTAATTTTTCTTTTCTCGAAAGCCGTTGGACCGATTTATCTAAACTCGGAACACTGGCTGAAAAGTATGTATTTTCAGACCCCAACTCATCTATATTAAAACAGGGGATGTGTGCCGAACGACTGGTTCAGTACATGCTTGCATATGATGGCATCCCGGAGCCGGATTATGATAACACTCATGCGAATCGAATAAAACTTCTGAAAAAAAATGAACTTCTCCCAAAAGAAATAAACAACACTCTTTATATCCTTCGGAAAGACCGTAATGATGCATCTCATAACGCAATGGACGAACAGAAGAAGGCGTTATCAAATCTTCCCCTTCTATATGACCTCTGTGTATGGTTTATGCAAACCTATGGTGATTATAACTATGAGCCTGATGGATTCAAGCCGCCATCAGACATTACTATAGACCTTTCCAGTCTTGAAAAAGAGAATAAAGAACTTGAAGAACAGAACCAAAAACTTCTTTTAGAACTGGAGACCATAAGGGAAAAAGGAAGTGCAGACAGTTCCCGGAGGTTTAAGGCATATAAAAAAGCTCAGAATATCCACTTAAACGAAGCACAGACTCGGGAACTCATTGACGACCAGCTCCGGAAAGTGGGATGGGAAGCTGATACCGATAATATCAGATATTCCAAAGGCACAAGACCGGAAAAAGGCCATAATTATGCCATAACGGAATTCCCCACAGATTCAGAACTTGTAAGCGGTGGGTCTGCGGATTATGCTCTCTTCATAGGAGAAAAACTGGTTGGAATAGTAGAAGCAAAAAGAAAGCATAAGGATATCCCCTCCGTTCTGGACTACCAGTGTAAGGATTATGCTCGGAATATCAAGTCAGAACATCAAAAATACGTTATAGGAAGTTTTGGCGAATATAAAGTACCGTTCCTTTTTGCCACAAATGGACGGGAATATTTTGAACAGTATAAGGAAAAATCCGGGATATGGTATCTTGACACCAGAGATCCATTCAATGTAGGAAAAGCTCTGCGGGGTTGGTTCTCACCTGAAGGTATAGAACAGAGACTTGAAAAAGATATCAAAGAAGCGGAGAAACAGCTTATATCAACCGGTTATGAAGTGCTTGAAGACCCGGATGGCTTAAACCTTCGCCCCTATCAGATAGATGCTATTAAAGCAGCGGAGAAGGCTATAGTCGAGGATAAAAAGCAGACGGTTCTTCTTGCTATGGCTACAGGTACTGGAAAAACCCGTACTGTCCTTGGGATGATATACAGGTTTCTTTCCTGCGGACTCTTCAAAAGAGTTCTGTTTCTTGTTGACAGGACTGCTCTAGGAGACCAGGCATCCGACACGTTTAATTCAATAAAACTGGAAGACCTTAAATCCCTTGATAAGATATATGATATCAAGGATTTAGGAGAAAGTGAGATAGAAAAGGATACCAAGCTTGTAATAGCCACTGTCCAGAGCCTTGTAAAAAGAATTGTCTATAATACTTCAGACGTTATTCCCAGTGCATCAGATTTTGACCTCATAATAGTAGATGAAGCACACCGGGGATATGTCCTTGACAGGGATATGAGCGATGATGAGGTTAAATATCGAAATCAGGAAGACTTCCAGAGCAAGTACCGTGCCGTTATTGATTATTTCGATGCAGTAAAGATAGCCCTCACTGCTACCCCTGCTCTTCATACCACAGAGATATTCGGGGCTCCTGTATATACCTATGACTACAGGACTGCTGTTGTAGACGGCTTCCTTGTTGACCATGATGCCCCGCATCTTATTACTACAAAGCTTACTGATGAAGGAATACACCTCAAAGCCGGTACAGTTCAGCCCATATATGACCCGGTAACAGATACCATAATAAACGGTGCAGAACTGCCGGACGACCTGGATTTTGATGTAGACGACTTCAATAAGAGAGTGGTTAATAAGCCCACTACTGAAGCTATCATCTCTGAACTTGTGAAATACATTGACCCGAATGAACCTGGCAAAACGCTGATATTTGCCGTGGATGATGCCCATGCAGATATGATAGTGAATATCCTTAAAGAGAAGTATACCTCTCAGGGAATTCCTGAGGACGCAATAAAGAAGATAACAGGCTCTATTGAGAACGGAAACAGCAAAAAGATAAGGGAACACATAAAACGATTCAAGAATGATGAAAATCCCAATATCGTTGTTACCGTTGACCTTCTTTCTACAGGAATAGATGTTGAAAGGATAGTCAACATCGTATTCATAAGGCGTATCAAGTCCAGAATCCTTTTTGAGCAGATGCTTGGAAGGGCCACGCGCCTCTGCCCCGAAATCGGGAAAACCCATTTTGAAATTTATGATGCGGTCAAGCTTTATGAGGCATTATCTCCTGTCTCATCCATGAAACCTATTGTGGCTAATCCTGCAGTATCTTTTGATACCCTGATAGACAGCATAGATATTCTTGATACTGATGAACAGAAGAAAAATCAGATAGATATGATAATTGCGAAGATGAGGCGCAGTATCAGCAAGATGTCTGATGAAAACCGGGAGCAGTTCACTTCTCTGACTGAGGGAAGGTCACCTGAAGGATTTATTCAGGATTTATCCCACTTCTCTGTCGAAAAGGCTTCAGAGACTGTTAAGAAATACCGTGAAGCATTTGATTATGTGAAACGGGAATCATATCTCCGACCACAGATTATAAGTGATATTGCGGATAGTGTTAAAAGCCACGAAAGAGGATATGGGAAAGCCACAAAACCGGAGGATTATCTTAAGGAATTTCAAAACTTCATAGAAGAGAACAGGGATAAGATAGCAGCTCTTACTATTGTGGCAACGCGACCTAAGGATCTTACGAGGCAGTCCTTAAAGGAACTGAAACTTATCCTTGACAGGGATGGTTTTAGTGAAACCAAACTTCAGACAGCATGGCGTGAAATGACAAATGAAGATATAGCCGCAGACATTATCAGCTTTATAAGGCAGAAAAGTTCAGGAAATGCTCTAATCAGCAAGGATGAAAGAATCCATAAAGCCATGGAAAAACTGAAGGCTGTTCATTCTGAGTTTACAAAAGTTCAGCTTAACTGGCTCATGCGGATAGAGGAATACCTGAAAAAAGAGACTGTTCTTAACAAGGAATCCTTTGATGCCGCGGCATTTAAGAACAAGGGCGGTTACAATGCGGTTAATAAAGCTTTCGGAAATAATCTGGATGCAATAATTGACGAAATTAACGAGTATATGTATGCGGCATAATATGTATATTTTACGCAGATAAATAGATGACGAGGCAGGAAGCGGTAATATGACTAATAACGAAATAGTAGCAAAACTCTGGAACCTCTGTAATGTACTGAGGGATGACGGTATCACATACCATTAGTATGTCACGGAATTGACCTATATCCTTTTCTTGAAGATGGCAAAAGAAACAGGGACAGAAGACAATATCCCGGAAGAATACCGCTGGGATGTTCTTAAGAAAAAAGACGGTCTGGAACTGAAGAAATACTATGGAAATCTTCTTACAGAACTTGGCGGGAAAGGAAAAGGTCGTATAAAGGAAATCTATAACGGTGCCCGCAGTAATATTGAGGAGCCTGCAAATCTTAAAAAGATTATCACCAATATTGATGCTCTTGACTGGTTTTCCGCAAAAGAAGAAGGACTTGGCAATCTATATGAGGGGCTCCTTGAAAAAAACGCCGGTGAAAAGAAATCCGGTGCCGGGCAGTATTTTACTCCGCGTGTCCTCATAGATGTTATGACAGAGCTTATCGACCCAAAGCCTGGGGAACTCTGTAATGACCCAGCCTGCGGAACTTTCGGTTTCATGATTGCCGCAGATGCTCATATAAAAAAGCAGACACAGGAATTGTTTACTTTAAGTGAAGATGAACAGCACTTCCAGAAATATAAAGCTTTTACCGGAGGGGAACTGGTGCATGAGACCCACAGGCTTGCCCTTATGAATGCCATGCTCCATGATATCGAGGGGAAAATAACCCTTGGTGATACCCTCTCAAATCTGGGGAAGTCTATGAAAAACTATGACGTGGTCTTGACCAATCCCCCCTTCGGGACAAAGAAAGGCGGGGAAAGGGCTACAAGGGATGACTTTACCTTTGCTACAAGCAATAAACAGTTGAATTTCCTTCAGCATATCTACCGCTCACTTAGGAAAGATACCGGGACTGCAAGGGCTGCTGTCGTTCTCCCGGACAATGTCCTTTTTGCAGATGGTGATGGTGAGAACATCCGTGTTGACCTTATGAATAAATGCAATCTCCATACGGTACTCCGACTTCCTACAGGCATTTTCTATGCACAGGGAGTAAAGACCAATGTCCTCTTCTTTACAAGGGGAAAAACGGATACAGGAAACACAAAGGAAGTCTGGTTCTATGACCTCCGTACCAACATGCCATCCTTCGGAAAGACGAACCCCCTTACAAAGGAGCATTTCGAAGGCTTCATAAAGGCATATACCGCAGAGGACAGACATAGCATACAGGATGAACGATGGAATTGTTTTACTGTAGAACAGATAGGGGCTGAGGGTAAGAATCATAGCCTTGACCTTGGGCTTATAAGAGATGATTCTGTTCTTGATTACAACGACCTTCCTGACCCTCTGGAGAGTGTGGAGGAATGTATCGGGAAACTGGAAGAGGCTGTTGATATCCTGAAGAGTGTGGAGAAGGAACTGAAGGCTATCAGCCAGTAAAATAGAAAAGAGGTGTTGGTATGCAGACGGTAAGTTCGATTAAGGATATAGTTTCACCTATAGCAAAGGAATATGGGATTAAGAAAGTATTTCTCTTCGGTTCATATGCCAAGGGTACGGCTACTGAAGAAAGCGATGTGGATTTGTTGATTGATGCCGGGAGGAGGATGACCTTCATCACACTTTCGGGATTAAGGCAGGATGTATGTGAATCCTTAAAGCTTCCGGTGGATATAGTGACAGTAAACTCGCTGGATGAGGATTTTAAGGACTCTATAAGGGAAAGTGAGGTTCTGCTATATGAAGAACAGGGATGAAACCGTACTCCTAAAAATATTAAAATATATTTCTCAGGTAGAGGATGCTCACAAGGATTACGGGAATAACTTTGAGTCTTTCCAGAGTAGTTCCGTATATAGGAATGCCTGCTGTATGTGCGTCCTTCAAATCGGGGAATTATGCAAGGTGATTTCTGATGAATTAAGACAATCAGAAAACCAGGTTCCATGGCGTGAATGGTGTGGAATAAGAGATTTATTCGCCCACCAGTATGCTGAAATGGATGTAGAGATAGCTTGGAACACTCTGGAAGATGACCTGCCGGTTCTGAAAGAAAACGTGGAGCGGATTCTAAGGGAGATTCAGGAAAAAGATTGAAAAGGAAACTGCGCTCTCACCAATATGGACAGAGGCTTGTATCTTTTTGATTAGCGAGTATGCCGAAAGAGAAATAAATCATGGCACGACAGAATAAAAATGAAAACCTGACAATTGAGGAAAAACTGGAGAAAGCTCTTGTTCCGGAGGGTGAGCAGCCTTATGAGGTGCCAGGGAACTGGTGTTGGGTGAAAATCGGGGAAATAACAAATGTAGTAAGTGGCGGGACACCTTCAACTTCGCATAAGGAGTATTATGAAAATGGCGATATTGCATGGATTTCTCCTGCTGATTTATCAAATTATCATGATAAATTCATTTCAAAGGGTGCAAAGAACATCACTAAACTGGGGTTAGAAAAGTCGTCAGCCCGTATTATGCCAGAAAATACAGTGTGTCTTTCTACGAGAGCTCCTATTGGATACGTAGTTATTGCAATGAACGAACTTTGTACGAATCAGGGATTCAAAAGTTTTCTGCCGTCAAGGGCATATATACCGGATTATTTATACTGGTATTTAAAAGGTATAAAGGAACGTCTTGAAGAAAAAGCGAGTGGGACAACATTTCTCGAGTTATCGGGAACTAAAGCATCACAAATAGAGTTTCCGATAGCTCCGCTTCCTGAGCAACACCGCATTGTTAAACGCATAGAGAGCCTGTTCTCCCAGCTTGACGAGGCACGGGATAAGGCACAGGAGGCGCTGGATAACATACAAGATACCTGGTCTTCTATCTCATATGATGCCTTCTCTGGAAAGCTGACAGCTGAATGGAGAAAAACAAACAATAAGGCAGAAACATGGACAGAATACAGTTTGCAAGATGTTTGTTCTATGAAGATTACAGATGGAACACATCAAACACCGACCTATTGTAAAAAGGAGGATGGCGGAATACCGTTTATTTCAGCAAAGGATGTTACATCAAAAAAAATAAGCTGGGATGAAATAAAATATATTGTTCCGGAATTACATAATGAATTATATGCACGTATAGCCCCACAAATAGATGATATTCTTTTGGCAAAAAACGGAACAACAGGTGTCGCAGCTATTGTAGAGACAGATAAGGTATTTGATATATATGTCACGTTAGCTGTACTCAGACCTAATAAAGAGATTATATTGCCACGGTATCTGTTGAATATCGTAAATAGTCCGGTTTGTAAAGACCAATTTAATGAACATCTGACAGGGATAGGTGTGCCAAATCTACATCTACGTGATATTAAAGCAGTAATGATAAGAGTTCCAGAAATTGATGAACAGAAAGAAGTTGTAAGAATAATAGACAATTTCTGGAATGTTCAGGAATCTGTCATTGAAGCAACTAAATCTGTCATAGAAAATATTGAATTGACAAAAAAATCCATCCTCTCCAAAGCCTTCCGAGGTGAACTGGGGACAAATGACCCGGAGGAAGAGAGTGCGGTGGAACTGATAAAAAGTATTTTAGAGGCAGAGGAATACCCATTCCTTTTTTGAGAGTGGTTTAAGGTAGTTTTTCTTCAAGTCGCGTATGTTGCCGAAAAATAACATTTCGGATTTGGAAAACAAATTGTTTTCGAGTTTAAGGCGGACAAGTTCCATTGTGCATAGAAGATCAGCCGCCTGGAACAGCTTATATTCTGTGGGCATCACTTTCCTAAAAATGGGGTTTGGGAGTAACGCATTAAAAACTGATGACAGAATTTTGCTTACTTCAACCTGTCCGTTGTCATAGTAGAGTTTAACGTCATCAAAAGAAAGGAACTCTTCGTA
>JAFPVA010000039.1 GCA_017413105.1 Butyrivibrio sp.
ATTGTTTATGAAGGAAGGATTATAGGAAGGGGATACAACAGGCGCAATACAGATAAGACTCCGCTTGCTCATGCAGAGATAACAGCTATAAAAAAGGCAGTTAAAGTCATGAAGGACTGGAGACTTGAAGAGTGTAAGCTCTATGTTACTTTGGAGCCTTGCCAGATGTGTGCGGGAGCAATTGTACAGGCGAGGATACCGGAGGTCATTATGGCTGCAGAAAATCCGAAAGCTGGTTGCGCAGGTTCTGTAATGGACATTCTTAATAATCCGGACTTTAATCATCAGGTTACAGTTAAAAAGGGAGTTTTGAAGGAGGAGTGTAGCAAACTATTAAAAGATTTTTTTGTTGAACTTCGTGCGAGAAATAAGGCATTGAAGGAGAAGAAAGGAAATCTCTAGTGAGAGTAAGGATTTTTACTAGCTTAATTGTTCTCGGGATGCTGCTAGCATGTACAGCCTGCGGAGCAAAAGAAATTGACTACACCAAAGAAGACCCGGTTACTATTACATACTTAACAATTGGTGAAAAGCCATCTAATGGCAGGACTGAGGAAGTAATAAAAGAGCTGAATTCAATTCTTGAAAAAGAAGTGAATGCAAGACTTGATGTCTATTACATTCCTTGGAAAGACTATCTGGAAAACTACAATATTGCATTGGATTCAGGAGATGTTGATCTGGATTTGATCGGTACCGGAAGCGATTGGCTGGATGCCTGGCCGAATGCCATAAAAGGCAACTTTTTACCTCTTTCAAAAGAAATGTTGCAAGAATACTGTCCACAAACATATTCCAACATAAAAAAAGAAGATTGGGAAAAATGTTCATACAACGGAAGTATTTATATGATTCCGGAGAATGAGTACAAACAGTGGATAAATCATGGATTTGTATACAGGAAAGATCTAGCCAGAGAGGCAGGGCTTGACAAGGTTAAGTCATGGGCAGATTTGGATAAGTATCTTAAATATGTGAAAAAAGCCCATCCTGATATGTTGCCTTGGGATGCGGATGGTAAGACAGTGATACATACTTTGGGCTACCTTATGTCCGTAACGAAGTATGCGCCTATTTATGAACTGAGCACATACGGAATCTGGGGAGCCTATACTGATGATCTGAAAACCATAGTTTCTCCATATTATACAGGTGATGAGTTCCTGGAATATGCAAAACTCATGAAGGATTGGGATGAAAGTGGTATATGGAGAGATGATTTTAGATTTACCGGGGATAACACAGAAGAGTTTTTCTCTGGATATACGAGTGTTGTTCAGCACCATACACAGAAGTATTACTCAGAAATAAAGCCTACAATGGATGTAATGATCCCTGAGGCGGAGACAGATTTTTTCTGGTTTGGTGAAGAAAACGGCAATTTGATGAGAAACAGTATTCTCCACGGAGCAATGGCTGTTTACAGCGGATCTAAAAATCCTGAAAAAGCGCTTATGGTATATGACCTTCTAAGAAATGATCCAAGATGCTACAGATTGATCAATTATGGAATAGAGGGTGTCCAATACGAGGTCAATAAAAACGGATTATTGGAAAAGCCCAGCGGATATAATGCTGATAGAGATGGAATAGTCATGAATTTCTGGTGGGGAAGAAGAGACGCTCTTGAGATTCAGGATTCCTCCTATAATTGGAGTGAATACTATGACCTGGTTGATACATATGATAGAAATGCCTATTCATACCCGTGGGATAGCGTTCCTTTTTCAACAGAGGATATCAATAAAGAGATAAAATCCATAGTAGAAGTGTTTGACAAATATCTTCCGGAGATAACCTATGGTCAGTATGATGTGACACCTGAAGAAGAGGTGACGATTTTCAGACAGAAGCTAAAAGAGGCTGGAATCGAGGAAGTTACTGCAAAGCTTCAGCGAGTTTTGGATTCATATTAAAAAATATCCTACCAAGTAGTGTTTATCTATGGTAGAATAGCGCTTATAAAATTGTATACATGTATAGCGGTTAAAAAGGGTAGGAGGAAAACAATGGTAACAACATACGAAAATGGATGTTTTTTACTAAATGGAACCACACTTGTTTTAGATGACAACGATGCATCTGCAAAGCTTTCTGCAGAAGGTTTTGACGGTGTAACTAAAGAGCAGGCAAAAGAAAATACGATATGTTACGGTATTCTGAAAGCGCATAATACATCCGATAGCATGGATAAGCTTTGCGTTAAATTCGACAAGCTTACTTCACATGACATCACTTATGTTGGAATCATTCAGACTGCAAGAGCTTCAGGACTCACTAAATTTCCTATTCCTTACGTTCTTACAAATTGCCACAATTCTCTTTGCGCTGTAGGTGGAACTATAAACGAAGATGACCACATGTTTGGACTTACAGCAGCACAGAAGTATGGCGGAATATATGTACCACCTCATCAGGCAGTAATTCACCAGTTTGCAAGAGAGATGCTGGCATCAGGCGGAAGCATGATTCTTGGCTCAGACTCCCATACCAGATATGGAGCTCTTGGAACAATGGCTATCGGTGAGGGCGGACCTGAACTTGTAAAACAGCTTCTTGGACAGACATACGATGTGGATATGCCGGGCGTTGTAGCTATTTATCTTGAAGGTGAGCCTAAGAAGGGGGTTGGACCGCAGGATGTAGCGCTGGCTATTATTGGAAAAGTATTCGGTGATGGCTATGTAAAGAATAAAGTAATGGAGTTTGTTGGCCCCGGTGTTAAGAACCTCAGCGCTGACTTCAGAATTGGCGTAGATGTAATGACAACGGAAACAACCTGTCTTTCATCTATATGGCAGACTGATGATGAGATAAAGGACTTCTATGATATTCATGGAAGAGCAGCTGATTATAAAGAATTAAAACCTGGAAAAGTTGCTTACTATGATGGTTTGGTAAAGGTAGATCTTGGCTCTATCAATCCAATGATCGCTATGCCATTCCACCCAAGTAACGTTTATGAGATCGAGGAAGTGAACAGAAATGCAGCAGATATCCTCGCTGATGTGGAGAAAAAAGCAAAGGTAAGCTTTGGCGATAAGGTTGAGTTCTCCCTCATGAATAAGCTCAAAGATGGCAAGTTCATGGTCGATCAGGGAATCATTGCAGGTTGCGCAGGTGGCGGATTTGAAAATATCTGTGCGGCAGCAGATATCCTCAAGGGCAAATTCATAGGAAACGACAGATTTACACTTAGCGTTTATCCTGCATCAACACCGATCTATATGGAAATAGTTAAAAACGGTGCGGCTGCAACTATTATGGAGTCAGGTGCTATATTAAAGACAGCATTCTGCGGACCTTGCTTTGGCGCAGGCGATACTCCGGCAAACAATGCATTCAGTATCAGACATTCAACCAGAAACTTCCCTAACAGAGAAGGTTCTAAGGTTCAGAGCGGACAGATTGCTTCCGTTGCTCTTAAGGATGCCAGATCAATTGCTGCAACAGCTGCAAACAAGGGCGTTCTTACACCTGCTACAGAATTTGTGGGTGACTTTAATAAATACAAATATCATTTTGACAGCGCAATATACAAGAACAGAGTATTTGATTCTCATGGCGTTGCAGATGACAGTGTTGAGCTTCAGCTTGGACCTAACATCAAGGATTGGCCAAGCATGGTTGCCCTCACAGACAATCTCCTTTTGAAGGTTGTATCTGAGATTCATGATCCTGTTACAACTACCGATGAACTTATTCCATCAGGTGAGACATCATCATATCGTTCCAATCCTCTTGGACTTGCTGAGTTTACACTCTCCAGGAAAGATCCTGCTTATGTAGGCCTTGCCAAGGAAGTATATGCTCAGGAGATAAAGAGACGTGAAAATGTTCCTATGGAAGAGCTTGATCAGGAGCTTGCAGAGGCAGTAAAGACCATAAAGACTCAGTTCTCTGATGTAAATAATGCCAACACCGGAATTGGTTCAACAATATTTGCAGTAAAGCCTGGTGATGGATCAGCCAGAGAGCAGGCAGCTTCTTGCCAGAAGGTACTTGGAGGATGGGCAAATATTGCCAATGAATACGCTACAAAGCGTTACCGCTCAAACCTTATCAACTGGGGTATGTTACCATTCATAATTGATGAGGGAGAGCTTCCGTTTAAAAATAAAGATTATATTTTTATTCCTGGAATCAGAGATGCCGTATATAATAAGAGTGAAGAAATTAAAGCATATGCTGTTTCTGAAAACGGACTTAAAGAGTTTTCATTGAGACTGGGGAATCTGACTGATGATGAGAGACAGATTATTCTTGATGGATGCTTGATAAATTATAACAGGGTAAAATAATGTTTCTTATTATGAGAGGGAAAAAGAAAATACTGGCAGCAGTCGTAGCTACTGCTGTTATAGGAAGCGCCGCAGGCTGCGGCGCTTCTTCTAGTGATAACACAATAGAAGAAAGTGAGAAAAAGACAGCCAGTTTTGACTATGAGGTGCCTGTCCAGACGCCCAATATCCTGGTGGATCAGAAAGGTTTTTTACCTGATTCTGATAAAGTTGCAGTATTTAGGGGAAAAGAAATACCGACAACATTTACTGTGAATCGGATTGAGGATGGTACACCGGCTTTCGAGGGCGTTATCCTAAAAGAAACCTATGACGAGGAGCTTGGAGAATCCTACGCTCTTGGATATTTTACGGATCTTGTGGAAGAAGGTAGTTACTACATTTGCGCAGATTACCTGGGAGAATCCTATTCTTTTTCTATTGCTGAGACCACAGTCTCGGACACTTTCGATGAAGCCTGCAAAAAATTCTACTACAACAGGTGCGGAATAGCTCTTTCTGAAAATTATGCAGGTGAAAGTGGCCACAGTGCCTGCCACACAAACGCAGCCAGACTTCAGGAG
>JAFPVA010000040.1 GCA_017413105.1 Butyrivibrio sp.
GCACATATTGCTGCATTCGCAAAAGGGCTTACGCCGTATCCTAAATGGTGCTGGATATTCTGCCCAGCGGTAGGAATGGTTGCGGTTATGCTGTTTAAGTTTCTTCCAGAGACAGCAGTGCGAAATGCGATTACTGCTGCTTGGATCAGCATAGGGAATTTGTGGATGTTTGCTGGACTTTTAATTATGGCGAAAAAAGGTTAAGGTTGGTGACAGATGATAATTCTGATACTCTGATGACTCATATAGCATCAGAGTATTTTTTTTACTATAATTGAAAGAGTGATTATTAAAGAGGCATTTATGGAGACTTCCAGAAAGACAATAAATGTAGTAGCTGCGCTGATCAGAGACGGTAAAAGAGTCTTTGGTAATGGAAAGGAAATTGTTGAATAAAAGAGGAAATCTGTATGGACCAGATAAGGTTAGGACAGGGTTTATTGATTATATGCTGTGTATTTTATCTGATATGGTGGGGCGTAGCATTCCATCCTAATCATGGCGATAGTCACACGTCAGGGATTGATGGGATTCTGCTGCTTATCACTGCAGCCTTTGGACTGACAGGCCTGGTTCTCAACATGCTTGGAATTATCAAAACACCACCTGAAAGAGGACTGGTATCAGGCCTTGTGATAATAGTTGCCGGAATTGTTACATATGTAGTGCTTCTTTACGGTTCAAGGATCATTTTACACAGGCAGGTAACGTCGGAGCTCTTTTTGATAATAGGCTGGTCAATGCTTGAAGTGGCCTCGATTAACAGAGCGATTGCGTGGGAAAGGGTGTCTATAGATAGAGGCATTGTGTTCCTGATAATTGTAGCAGTGGCTGCAGTTTTGAGCTTGTATTTTTATCTGCAATATTACAAGGTTAAGCCCATGACGGGATATTTCTTTGGCATGGTTCCGCTTATCACAGAGGCGATAAGCATGGGCGTGTTTGAATTTTTGACAAGGTAGGGGTAATCGAAAGGATATAGCGTGAACAGGATAAAAAAAGAAGATAGAGCCGTTTTTTATGTAAATCTGATACTGGTGATACTTGAAACGGTATCAGAAGCGACATTTGCGGAGACTGTAGCTGGGACTATATATGTAGGGAAAAAGAACGGATTCTCAGGGCTGTAAGGCGTATATCTGAAATGGAAGCTCTTCTGGATGAGGGTTTGAGAAGAATGGATAACGCTGATGGTGCTTCGGAAGCTCTTCTGGACTTTCAGCCAGAGATAAAGAAACTTGATGAATATTATTCCAGCCAGGATTGGAAAGATGATTATGCCTTGGATGAAGAGGGGCTTTTGCCAAAAGATCTGAAGCGTGGAGTGCTTTCTGAAGATGGCATCTACGATGCGCTTGAGCGGAACAAGGAAGTGATGGAAAGGATAAGGGGAACGAGAATGGTTAAACATGTGATTTTATGGACACTTAAGGATGAACTTTCTGCAGAAGAGAAGATGACAATTAAGCAAGGAATCAAGGAAGGCCTTGAAGGATTAAAGGGCAAGGTCCCTGGAATCGTTGATATCAAGGTTAATATCAACGGCCTTGAGTCTTCAAATGCAGACCTTATGTTGGATTCAACTTTTGAGAACGTAGAGGCACTTAAGAGATATTCAGTTCATCCAGAGCACGTAGCTGTAGCTGATTCCAAGGTAAGACCTTATACCAAGATCAGAAGCTGCCTGGATTTTGAGGTTTAAAATGAGATATATTGACTCATTTAAGTTTCCAGGAGTGGAAAATGAAGAGCAGTTTGTAAACTATATAAGAAGAACGTGCTATACCTCGTTCTATCCGTTTGGGGTGTTCGCAGAGAATGAACTTCGGGAGCTGTCTTTTTCTGAAATAACGATTTTGTATGGAAACAATGGCTCAGGAAAGAGCACAGCCCTGAACCTTATGGCAGAGAAACTGAAAGCCGAAAGAGATACATTGTTCAACAGAAGTAGTTTTTTTGGTGATTATATCGGGATGTGTGATTTTGAGATGACACATGAAGGCAGACCTGAAGAAATCAGGATGATTACAAGTGATGATGTATTTGATTTTATGCTCAACTTAAGAGCACTGAACGATGGCGTTGACCGGAAGAGAGAGCAGGCTTTTGATGAATGGATTGAGAATAAGCATTCAAAGTTTCAGATGAAGTCACTTGATGATTATGATCAGCTCAAGAAAGTTGTGGATGCCAGATCCAAGACACAGTCAAAGTATGTTAGAGATACGATTGGAAATAACATTATAGAGCACAGCAATGGAGAAAGTGCTCTGCAATATTTCTCTGAAAAGATTAAAGATAATGGACTTTATCTGTTGGATGAGCCTGAAAACTCACTCTCGCCTCAGAGGCAGTTGGAATTGCTTGAGTTTATCCAGAATTCAGCAAGGTTCTTTGGATGCCAGTTTATAATAGCAACACATTCCCCATTTTTGTTGGCGTTAAAAGGTGCACTGATTTATGACCTTGATGAAAGGCCAGTAGATATCAAGAAGTGGACGGAGCTTGAGGGAGTAAGGACTTACTTTGAGTTTTTTGAAAAGCATAAAAACGAGTTTTGATGAGGATTTGAACATGAATGAAATGGAAATGAAAGCAAGAGC
>JAFPVA010000041.1 GCA_017413105.1 Butyrivibrio sp.
AAAAGTGGAACGAGAGAACCGTCCCCTCGTTCCACTTTTTTTGTCTCATAGGTGCTCCATAAAGATCATAGGATGGGCAGTACAGAACGGCGTCTTAGCCATGTACATTCCCAAAGTATCGTCGTTGTCATCCATGAGAACTACTGACTCAGGTGAAATCCCCGGAAACAGTTCTTTTACCTTGCTCATGACAATTGCAGGTTTTTCTCTTGCCTCAAGAGTATAAAAACAGTGCGAAGCAGGGATTCCGTAGAGTCTCTCAACCATTTCTGACTTCCAGACTTCGTGACCGTGAGGTTCTCTGGATATGCAAAAGAGCCTGTTGACATCGTGCCCTTTGATATAATCATATAAGGGCTTTAACCTCTTGCAGTCAGCATAGATGTTTACTTCTCGAAACTCAGGCTTGCCGTCCAGCTCGTGGTGGGCATGATGCTGACCATAATTATAACTGGTCAGGGTCCCATCAATATCAAAAAACACAACAGTATCCGGTTGATGCAGTATTTCCCATATATTTGCCATATAATAATCTCTTTTCCTCTTTTCCACTTTTCCTCTTTTTGACATAATAATATAGATTCTTGAATAAAAACTCAAGAATCTATATAATCACATATCTCAATAATTCAGCTGTATTGCTCTTTGAATCTTTGGTTTAACTCATTCTGAAGCATTGTAAAAAACTCAGAGTATCTAAGAGCTGATCCACCGTCATAACGCACCACCTTAACATACATCGAGAGCGGGATTTCTTTTCACTCAAAGGAAATAGGTTCCTCATTATGACTAAGTATTTCCTCGCCAATATTCTTTGCATAACCTTCATCCGTTGAATTTGTCAGGATTACAAATTCATCTGCACCAATACGAAAAACAACATCTTCTATCTGCAGGATGTTTTAATGCTTCCTGCACGGTTTCGTGCATATACCGGATTACTTCAACAGGATTGACTCCTATAGCAGTTTCGCCGGTGACCATTACTGAAAAAGCGCCATCCAGAACAGCATTGTAAATATCGCTTACTTCTGCTCTTGTGGGAACCTCTTTCTTTTCCATTGATGCAAGCATCTGAGTTACTACCATAAATGGCTTTTTGTGTTCGTTGCAGATTTTTGAAATTCTCTTCTGGGCATGGGGAAGCTGCCATAGAGGCATACTGTTGCCAAGGTCTCCCCTTGCGATAATTATCTCATCACTAAGATCAATGAAGGACTCGATGTTCTCTAGCCCCTGCACATTCTCAATTTTCGAATAAATCATAAGTCCATCGGCACCGCAATCAGTAAGCGCTGCTCTGACTTCCTCAAGATCTTTTCTGCTTCTGACAAAGGGTTGCATTATTCCGGTAATCCCCAGTTCTTTTGCAAGACGCAGATTATCTCTGTCATCCTCGGTGATTGCAGGAAGTTCTACACTCTTTTCTTTTATGGCGAGGCTCTTTTTCTGAGTAAGTTCGCCGCCACGAATTATCTCTAAAGTAGCGCTGTCTTCGCATACCACTTCAACTTTCCCCAGTATTTTACCATCATCTAAAAGAACTTCATCGCCGGCTTCCAAAGCGTCTATCACCGCTCTGGGGACAGCAATGCCGCCCTGCCCAAGCTTTACCCTGTCTCCGGGGACAAGCTCTTTTACCCCGTCAAATTTACCTAGCCTAAGTTCCGGACCCTGCATGTCAATAAGAATCTTCGGCATTATGCCGTTTTCCTTTACAGCATTTCTTATTTTCTCAATGCTTGCCGTGCATTCAGACAGCATGACATGGGATAAGTTGATCCTTATCCCCGTCATGCCCGCCGCAAACATCTTATAAAGAACCATTTCGTCATCACAAGCAGGTCCAAGTGTTCCAAATATGTCTATCATAGGATATTTACCATTTCCCCGAGTGCAAGCAGCTATGTTTCCGAAAAAAGCCTTGATGTTGTACAGCATATCTCAAAAATTCAGTACAAAATAAAGTGCCAGGCATATTAATGCTGCTCCCAAATGCATCATTACATAGGCTATTTTCCATCTGCCGCCAATATTAAATCCATAAAAATCTTCCCATCTCTTATTTTCCGGTGCATGGAGTGTTTTGTAAAGATAAAGCGGAGCATACAATGCAACAGGGAGCATTCCCAAGAACGCAGTCCCAAAGCTGATTCCCCTTCTTTCGAATAAACATAGCGAAGCAATGGCCATCAATGGCGTTATCAGATGCATAAATAGTTCTGATCCTTTTAAGAGCGAACCAATTCCATAGATTCTCGATAAAAACAGCAATACCGTCAGCATAGTTACTGTAACGCCTGCTGTTCCCACAAGTTTCAGATTATATGCCCATCTTTCATCAGGAAATACGCACATACACAAAGAGGCCCCTGCACACAGAAGGTTACTTTGAAGAGTAAAGTAACGGAACGCCTTCTTACCTCTCTGCAAATTCCATTTGCCATTCTCCCTGAAGATCCCAATCGTTAGACTAAGCGTGAGGACCAATATAATTAAATTGATAATAAAAGAAAAAGTAGAATTAGTGCTTTCCATACACTAATTCTACCATTATTAGCCTGCAAGATTTTCTAAAAAAATATTAAAAGATTAGAAGCTCTCCCTCTTTTTCACAGGGATGCATATCTCACTAACATAATCCTTGGAGGACGGATCACCGGGAAGATAATTCTCTATATCCACATCCGGAATCAGCTCATAATCAGACACCGGAAGCCATTCCTTGTATATCCGATCCCACGTATCCTGTATTGCCTTAGGTGATGGTCCGACGCACTTGAACACTGCCCAGTCATATTCCGGAATGTGGATAATCTCAAATCCCTCCGGAACACCATCGATATCAGATGCTTTGCAGCCGATACCATACTTAAACTCATCGCCTTCTGTTTTCTCCTGCGCACATACTCCCAAATAACCGGGAATCTTCCTATACTCCTCATTAGCATAGTACTCATCCCAAAACTTTGGAATTTCATTTTCGCTGGTTTCAGCGTGAAAAACTTTGGCATGTACGAGAAGATCCATCTCTTCCCATTTTTCAATCTTGTATTCCATGATACTACCTCCTTCAATCGTGATTCTTACGGTATACCTGCTCATGAACTGAATAGGCTCTCCCTTTTGAGCTTGAGTGGGTGAAACACCATGAAACCTCGAAAAGGCTTTTGTAAAGCTTTCAGGCGAATTAAACCCATATTTAAGCGCTATATCGATGACTTTTACATTTCCTTTTTCCAGTTCTGCTCCTGCCTGAGAAAGGCGCCTTTTTCTAAGATATTCTGCAGGAGACATTCCGGTCAGCAATGTAAATGCCCTCTGGAAATGAAACGCTGAAAGATTAACTGACCTTGAGATATCCGCAAGTTCTATATCTTCTGTCAAATTCTCTTCCATGTATTCTATTGCATCGTTGATTGTCCTTACCCAATCCATTCGGTATCCCTCCTTTCACTTAAGATTATATGGCTGTATCTGAATACAATCCTGTCTTCGATTGCTTTGTTTTGTCTGATTGCTTATCATGGATCTTGCTTTATAATTCTTTTCCAAGCTCCTTGTACATCAGGATTTCATCGTGATATGTTCCATCATCGAATAAAAGTGCATTGGGGCGGCGACCATACTCTGTAAAGCCACACTTCTTATAAAGCGCATGAGCTCTTTCGTTCCCACCGACCACCTCAAGCTCAACCTGCTTATAGCCTATTGTAGTTGCAAGAAAAATCAGGTAATCCATCATAGCCGGGCCAATGCCAAGTCCCCAGAACTCCTCGTAAAGCGCTATTGCTAACGAACACCTGTGACTTATCTTGCGCTTATCGCCCATGCCGTTGATACTGCCGTTTCCTGCAACTCTTCCATCAACGGTTGCTATCATCATGACAGAGTGGTCGTCATTATAGAGTCTGTCCAGTATTGCCTTCTCGTCCTCAAGGGTATACTTGACCTCATCCGGATTTCGTAAAAGAAATGGTGTCTCCGCTGATGTTTTCTTTAAATAATCTATCATATCCTGGGCATACTCGCTGTTATTGGGAGAAAGACAGCAAGTTCTCCCATCCTTAAGGGTTATTTTCTTTGTGGCAAATTTCATTTTATTATTCCTCCCTTTATGCAGTCATATCAGTGCAGTCACGGGAACGGTTCTTTTGACTCCCCATTAATTATAATTTCTCTCCTTATAATTATGTTATAAAAATGGTCTCTTAACTCTGTTCCTTTGGTAAAGCGAAACCCTTATTAAGGACACGTGCTCATATTTTGACAATATCTTTTTCAAAAATTACGGCTTTTTCAGTTTTTTTCCAATTTAGGATACCAAAATAAAAATGTGCGACGTCCTTATTTACATTTCTGTATATTGAGAAGTAGTGAATCATGCATATTTGTTCAAGTAAAACTTTTCGTTTGCTGTTTTTACTGCCCAAATTATGTTTTTAGAATAAAAGACGTACTTTTATCTTGGATTATTTCTTGAACCATTGTTTTACACCAATTCTGTACTTCTTTTTCTATGAAAACAAAAATATAGACGCAGGCAAAAAAAATCACGACATCTTTTTTGAAGAAAGCGGATATAGAGACGCAAATTCTCCAATAATTTAAGTCCAGTACCTTTAATTGAATTAGCAATAGATACTGCCCCCAATATGAGCACATATCCTTAACACAGTTTTCACTTTAGGGTCTACAACAAGGCTCTCAGTTCTTTTTGCAAATATAAAGCAGATGGTTTGTAGTTCCCAGAAGCTCTCTCTTCTCAGCAAAAGCCAGATACCAGTCAGCCATGGCCTTAAAGTCTTCGTCAGACACTTTGAAATCAGGTCTTTCCTCAATTGGCTGAAGAAGTCCATCCACACCTGCAGTTGTGAGCCAGGTTACGTTTTTTCCTTCAAAAAGCTGCTCAAACTCTGTAACATCATAGCCTGTAAAGAGCTGTTCCTTAAAGTGCCTCACTTTATAGTCCTCGGTAAAGTTCTCTTCCTGACCGGCCTTCCAGTTGCCATAGAAATACTCAGCATACATGATTGCGAAAACCGAGATAAAAGCGTACATGATCACTCCGCCTTTTTTTGTGACCCTGATAGCCTCGTCGATTGCCCTGTTCACTTCGTCTTTATCATACAGATGATATAAAGGCCCCAGAACCAGAGTTACGTCAAAAGAGCTGTCGGCAAAGTCCTTAAGGTTTGTGGCATCTCCCTGGAAAGAGTGGAGGTTACCAAGGCCACTGCCATTTTTTCGAAGTATCTCCAAATTCTTTTCAACAAGCTCAACTGCAGTGACATCAAAGCCTTCTTTTGCTAGAACAATGGAATATCTACCGGTTCCTGCGCCGACCTCAAGAATTTTGGAATCCGAGTTTGCGTATCTGTGGATGTAATTCATGGTAGTTGCAAACTCCAATCTTCCGTGAACTGACCTGTCGAGGCGGCTTTCCTCATCATATTCGTTGTAAAAGCTGCTAACAATCTGTTCTCTTGTTTCCTCAATTTTCTGTAATCCCATACACAACCTCCTGATTCTAAAATATCATCTTACAAGACACTAAATTTGTCCTGCACTGATTTTACGCCGTTTTAAATTGAAAAAGCCTCATCAAACTTATAGTCTGATGAGGCTTAATTTCAATTGCAAAAAGTATATCCCCAAAAACGGGCTATACTAATTCCTTATCCTCATCATTCCAAACTCCAATAGACTCCTGAAAAGATTTCACGAGCATATCAGGGTAATTAATGGAATTGACGAGTCTGAATTCTCTCATAACATGTTCCGCTTTCTGAAAATTATTAGTTGTTAGTATAACTGTCTGACAACTTGATGTCAACATCTAAATCACACTGATTTTCAAGTTATCAGGAATAAACCACGTAATTTTCGATATCAGCGACTGTGATGTTCCCATGCTTTCGCATAGTTTTCACTTTGTTCTGTCATGGCATCACCTCTCATTCCTGCTGCCTGTATAAACCGGTATTCCAAATCCTCTAGGGAAAAGTTTTTCCGAAAGAGCCAGCGTTGAATAGTTATGCCTGTCTATGCAAATTTCCGTCTGCTGATCATAGATTTCCTTTGCTGCCGAAAGTGCCTGACACATCATGCTCAGAAGATCCTTTACATGCTCATTCCCTAAAACCTGCATGATAACAACTTCAAGAGTCCCTGAAGGTTTTTTGTGGAAAAGAAGTAGTCCGATTATGTCGCCGTCCTCTTCCAAATAGCAGGACACATCATTTTCAAAATATGCTTTTGAAAGATACGGTAAATCTTCGCAAAGTCCAAACAATCCTTTCGTGGTAAAGCGTCGTACGCTTGAAACAAATTCCCTCTGGGTCAGGTTTTTAAGAGGCTTTATGTATTCTTTTGTCTTTGCCTTTTTTATATAGGCTATCTCATCTATTTCAGAAAGCCTTGCCTTTATCAGGTCTCCCTCAGTGAAAGCCATTGAAAAGCCTGCGTCCTCCAGAGCTTTCTTTTCTTTATCCATAGAAATGGCCGGCAGACAATATGAGGAGGTTACTACATCCTCTTCCGCCACGCACTCCCTGTACTTATCAAAAAGCTCCACTGCTACATTTTCATCATCAATTCTAAGCCACACGATATTGCTGATATTGTCCTTATCGCTAAGAGCATTCCTGATTTCCCATATTATTCCCGCTATAGGTTTATCTTCTTCCTCTGCGATAAGACCATGGTAAAAAGTCCTTCCTATATTCTCCGAAATATCTTCGGAAATATACTCAGAATAATCTGCTCTGTTGTCTTCGTTAAGCTCAACTATATACATGTAATCACTCCTTTTCTGAGTTTTATTCTAACATGTATGATACGTTTTTACACATCCAGCCTCACGTTTTTACAACAATTTAATAATTTGAATTATCGGTGCAAAAAGAGCAGCCACAGTAATTAACACCAATATAAAGATAAAGGCATTGCTAAATTTATATTACTAAACATTTTTCAACGCCCTTTACAGGGGCTAGCCTCATTAAGCTCAACAACCATTTCCAATGAATTTCGGTGCAACAAATTCAATCCCTTTTGCCAGACATTCATCAAGAATCTGCTTGTAATACTTAGGTGCCAGCTCTTCAGTTTCATCATGAGCATGGAAAAGCAAAATATGATAACTGTCAGACGCAAACAATGCAGCTCCTGATGAAGGATTCATTTCATGCATTTTCTTAAAGACATCATCCATAGTAAAGCCGCTTTCTGGTCTGATATTATACTCAGCAAAATCATAAGTCCAGAGAGTATCTATATCCGTATCAAGCCCGTTTTCTTTCCACCATGGATAAGGAATAATCGAATCATCAACTTTATCAAAGCCCTGCTCCACGAGATATTTTTGAAGTAAATTTTTATTCTCTCCACCTTTATCTCCATATGGGAATCGGAATGGTCTGTATTCACGCTTTACGCCGGCTTCTTTATACAATTCATCAAGTACACTCTCACATTTCTCAATTTCTTTTACACCTTCCTCAAAAGAAATCTCTGAAAAATGCGGATGCGTATAGCTGTGATTACCGATAGTAATGCCCTTCTTTACCGCATATAAGGCTTCATCATGATACTTCTCTACATTCTCCCCCCATGCAAACATGATGACAGGTATGTGTTTTTCTCCAAGATAGTCCACAATAGCAGGTGTATTCCTACTTGAAAAATCATCCATTGTAAGTAATGCTCTTATCATTTTTTCCTCCAAAAAATCAGACATATGTCTGTATAAAAGCATCCCAATCAGACAATTAATTCTGATTAGAATGCTTCTGTTTTAATGCTGTTGGACATCATTTAGTTTGGTCAAAAGCACCACCGTCTCTATCGACCTTGTAAATGGGAACATGTCTACCGGTACAGCCTTCTCTACTTTGTAACCACCCTTGGTGATAAGCCCAAGGTCACGGGCAAGAGAATCCGGACTACAGGAAATATAAACCACTTTCTTTGGTGCCAGGTTTATCATAGATGTGATAAACTCCGGTGTCGAACCTGCTCTTGGAGGATCCATGAACACAAGGTCCACCTTATCTCCGGAGTCAGCCATCTGCTGCATAAATCTGGTGGCATCATTTTCGTAGAAGGTGATATTGTCCACGTCGTTGATCTTGGCGTTTATCTTAGCGTCTTTTACCGCATCCTTGTTAAGTTCTACGGAAATGACCTCTTTCACATGAGGACTTGCGATAATTCCAATGGTTCCTACACCTGAGTAGCAGTCGAGAGCCACTTCATCGCCCTTAAGGTCTGCCATTTCAATAGCTGTGTTGTAGAGTACTTCCTGCTGGACAGGATTAACCTGGTAAAAAGACTTGGGGCTTATCTTGAACTTCATGCCGCAGCAGATATCATAGATGAATCCCGGACCGTACATGGGCTTTTCCTTATCCCCAAGTATCATGCTGGTCTGCTTGTCATTCACATTTAAAACAACAGTTGTTATTTCAGGGTGCTCTTTTAAAAGAGCCTTCACAAAATTATTCTTGGATGGGAAAATAGGTGAAACTGTTACCAGCACAACCATGATTTCCCCTGTATTTTTTCCAATTCGAATAAGAACATGGCGAAGGAGGCCAAATCCATTGTCCTCATCGTAGGTCTTTATCTTAAAGGACTTCAACATCCCCCTGATGGTACGGATAATGGCGTCTGCTTTCTGGTCCTCAAGAAAACAGCTTTCAATCGGGACCACGTCATGGGTACCTTCTCTGTATATTCCGGACAAAGGATTTCCTTTTCTGTCATGGGTGAAAACAGCATGGACCTTACATCTGTAATGCTCCGGTTCCTCCATGCCAACAAAGGAAGCAACCTTTGTATATGGTTCTAAGAGCTCAGCCAGATGCGCATGCTTTTGTCTTAGCTGCTTTTCGTATGGTATATCTATCATCTGGCAGGCGCCGCATTTCTTTGAATATGGGCATCTGCTCTTTTTCTTTTCTTCCGTTTTCTTTCCGTCTGTCTTCTTTGGTCTTGTTTCTGATCTTGTTCCTGGTCTTGTACCTGATCTTGTTCCTGGTCTTGTTGCCATCTTTTCTCCTATTTATCCTGCGGCCGACAAATGAATTTGTATGCAAGCATCCATTCGCTTGCCGGTCTTGTACTACAAAAATATAGGGGAAGATATAATCTTCCCCATGTATTATCAGTCATCCTTTGAATCTTTATCCATATTTTCAAACTTAAGTTCCGGAACATCAAGCCCTGGATCATCTTCCTTCACCGCTTCGCTACGTCTTCTGATGCGCTCGGTATTCTTTATCTCTCCGTAATCCTTGAACTTGATTCCTTCTATTCCTGAAGCGAGTTCTCTTGCTCTCTGCAGTTCACCCTTGTTGATCTTGAAAGTACAGACAATCTTGTTGCCACTTCTGTCAAAGAGTCTCTGAAGAATTGATTTGTCCTGCCACTCTATAAAATATGAAATCCTGTGGGCAAGAAACCTCTCTTCAAGCTTCTCCTTGCTCTCTTTACTGTATACCCTGCAAAATGGAACCTCGTTATTAAATACCTGATTGTTCTGTATTATTGATGACATAACTACTCCTCATAAAAACTGTTTTCACATTAGTAAATTATAGCATAATCTTGTATAATTAGTCATCATAAAATGTAACAGAAAGGTAAATGAAAGGTAAAGGTAAATTTCATGTTCTCATTTACTAAGGCTCTGCCCGAGGAAGTGGGCATCCCATCTTCCTGCATCAAAAACCTCCTTCTTACCCTCGATGAAAAAGAAATCCCAATGCATTCTTTCCTGATTATGAAAGATGATAAGCTTGTCTTTGAAAAATACTATGCCCCCTATAAAAAAGACACTCTTCACCGGATGTTTTCTATAAGTAAGAGTTTTTCCGCTATCGGTATATCCCTTCTTCAGGCCGAGGGAAAAATCTCAATTGATGATCCTATCGTTAAATATTTTCCCGAGTACACAAGTGACAGCACCCATCCTTGGATAAAAATGACAACCATAAGAAACATGCTTATGATGCGCACCTGTCACGCGGCCTGCACCTATAAGGTTAATATGACATCTGACTGGGTCGAGAGCTTTTTTACCGTTGCCCCAACTCACAAACCCGGCACAGTATTTCATTACGATACTTCCGCCGCACATGTTTTATGCGCTCTTGTTGAAAAGCTATCTGGCATGGAACTTTTGGAATATCTTAAAGATCGAGCATTTAAACATTTAGATTTCAGCAAAGATTCTTATATGATAAAGGATCCTTTTGGCGTATCTATGGGAGGTTCCGGACTTATGGCAACTCCTATGGACATCCTTAAGGTACTGTATCTTTTGGATAAAAAAGGAACAGTGATATGCTCAGATGGTCAGGTCAGGGCTCTTTTGGATCCTTCCTTTGTCCTTTCAGCTACAGGAAATCTTTCCGACACTGTCATGACCGCACCGATTCTTGGGGAATCCCAGGGCTACGGCATGCAGATTTGGCAAAATGAAATGGGAGGCTTTCTTTTCTATGGTATGGGCGGTCAGCTGGGAATCTCTATCCCCAGTGAAAAAATGCTCATATTTACCACCGCAGATACCCAGGGAATGCAGGGCGCTAACCAGATAATCTACGACAGCATCTACGAGATCCTGCTGCCCAATATCAGGGATCATTCAATAAGTAATGACGATAGCAGTAACGAAACTTCCTACAATGATCTGATGGAAGCTGCAGAAAAACTGAGCATTGCACCACCCAAGCTTCCAAAATGCCGCAGAAACGAGACAATTGTAAGTTTCATTGAAAAGAAAAAATCCCATGATGATTCCACAAATGACGTTACAGATCTGGAATATACCCTTACAGAAAACAGACAGGGCTTTAAGACACTTCAAATCAACTTTTCAGCCGAAGGGCCATCCACCCTTTCCTTAACAAGAGACTGCGACAACTGCTCCGGTGAAAAAACAGACCCAATTACCATTAACTTTGGAGTGAATAAGATGTGCGACGGAGACTTTCCGGAGCATAATACCCGCTATGTTGCAGGAGCTGTCTGGCTTCGAGAAAATGTCCTCTTTATCAAGGTTCACCTTGTGGGCGAATGTGTCGGTTCCATCCGCTTTGAGCTCTACTTCGAGGACTCAGAAGTCACTGTCTATATGCACAAGATTGAAGAAACCTACTTTAATGAATTCGAGGGGCACCTGTACGGAACACAAGGTGGAACGGGGGGACGGTTCTCTCGTTCCACATAATGTGGAACGAAAGAACCGTCCCCCTGTTTCACCGTCCCCCTGTTTCATACCAATTTTACAACATCTTAGCCGATATCCGGCTCGTCTTTAAGTTCAATTGTATCCCGTACTTTTCCATCTGTTTCGAAGATTATGATCTCATTCTCTCCATCCTTAAGAAGCGGAGCAGGAATGTACAATCTCTTCTGTGGTCCAATCTCCCAGAATCTTCCGAGATTGAATCCATTGATAAAGGCTACTCCCTTGCCCCATCCCTCGAAGTCAAGGAATGTGTCTCCTTTCTCGGAAACATCAAAAGTAAATCTATAGAAAGCAGGAGTTCCATCCTTATACTCTTTTGTGAAGTCAAGCTTGTCTATATTATCAAGCGGAAGTGTATAGATATCCCAGTCATTGTGGATATGTCCGTTTATCTGAACGCAGCGTCCAATACCCTTTCTCTGAGTCTCCATTCTCGGTCCGAAGTTTACTCTTCCCATATTCTCCACAAGAACATCAAACTTCTCGTTAAGCCCCTGAAGGGATCCTGTTGAAAGACCAGCCTCTCCAATAGCAGCAGCTGCTGTTTCAGGTGTAAGACCTCTCTCCATCATGAACTTGCCGGCAAGCATCTGTGCAGGCTGTGAGCAGGCAAGGTATTTTTCCATAGGAATGTCCACTTCATTGTCCAGCTCATGATCATACAGTGTAACAAGGGGATTTTCGTCAACAAAAACATTTGCCCTGTCAGCTGTTTCCCAAAGTTTAAGCTTTGCAATTCCTGCCTCTGAGTGGAGTCTTGATCTGTAGAGAATATAGCCATAGCTCTGATCAAGATCTTCCATGTTTACTGTATATGGAAGGTGAACAGGCTTACTGAGGTCATCCACTACATTAAAGAGAGATACCTTTTCCTTGCAGGTAAGAGTTCCATAGCTCTTTCTCTTAATATCCATTGAAAACTCAACTTCAGGAATATCAACATACTTGCCGATAACCTCTTTATACTTCTTGTACTTCTCTGTTATCTGACCATCCTCAGTAAGGATTCCGTCATAATCATAGCTTGTAACATCCGGAGTGAGTTCATTGTAATAATTGGAGCCATTCATGAATCCAAAGTTAGTACCGCCCTGGAACATGTATATGCTCACGTTTCCAAGTTCTAGCATCTTGTCCAGATCCTCTGTACTCTGAACAAGATTGCCCTTCATGTGACCACCATTTCCCCAGTGATCAAACCAGCCAACCCAGAACTCTGCACACATAAGCGGTCCGTCATTTGTGTATTCCTTAATGACGTTAAATCTCTCTTCTGTCTTGGAGCCAAAGTTTCCGGTAGGATGAGCACCCTCGGCAAATCCTCCTCTATAGCTCTCATGGTATGGCCCGTCAGAAGTAATAAGAGGAACTGTTACTCCATATTTTACCATCAGGTCGTGTATGAACTTCATGTACTCATGATCGTTGGCATAATATCCATACTCATTCTCAATCTGCATCAGGATGATATTTCCGCCATTATCTACCTGATACTTAGTAATCTTTGGCATAAGAACCTTGTAATAGTCTTCAACAGCATCCAAAAATGGCTTGTAGCTGACACGAAGACGCATATTCCTGTCCTTTAAAAGCCAAGCCGGAAGTCCACCAAACTCCCACTCCGCACAGATGTAAGGAGATGGTCTAATGATAATATAGAGTCCAAACTCTGTTGCTGTCTGAATAAACTTCTCTATATCACAGAAACCCTCAAAATTAAATTCTCCTTTTCTAGGCTCTGTAAGATTCCATGGAATATATGTTTCAACGGTATTGCAACCAAGCGCCTTCAGTTTCTCAAGCCTGTCTACCCAATATTCAGGTACTGTCCTGAAATAATGGAAAGATCCGGATATTACTTTAAATGGCTCTCCATTCAAATAAAAGGTGTCCTTGATTTCAAATTTTCCCATAACTATCTCCTTTACTATGTAGCTAAACTACATTACCCTTCAGCACCTATGTGCTTATCTATGACATATTAAAAAAACAGAATTCAATATTCCATAGATAAAGACATGAGTTCTTAGATGTAATTACAGAAATCCGCACTTGCTGCGGGTTTCGTGAGAACCTGATTCAGGTGGCAAACAAGCCCTTCGACGTAAGTCGACTGGAATAGGCTTGTTTGCTGATATCTTGAATGTTTCATTCAAGATATCATACCTGTCTGAGTAAACCCAAAAGCACCCTTTCCGTTTCCACTTTATTAAGATAAAGGGAATACTGTCCCCTGTTTGAAACAGTATTCCCTTAAATTCAATACGGAAGTTCTGCTCTCGCTTTTTACCGATTACTTATAAAGCTCATCGAACTGTGCCTGGAGCTCTGCTGTAACGTCATCGATACCAGCCTTCTTAAGAGCTTCCTGATACTCAGCAACGATCTCTTCTGCAGTTCCTTTGTACTTACCAAATGCAATCTGCTTCATGTATGTTGTGTGAATATCGTTGATGTTATCAATCTTGGACTGAATGTCATCTACGTTAGGAACGAACTGTCCATATGGATAGTCGATCTTGATTGCGTCATACTCTTTGTAAAGCTTCTCAATAGCATCCCAGTTCATAGTAGCATCCTTGATCTCAAGGTCGTCGTTACGTCCCCACCAGTAGTTAACTGAGATTCCGTCTGTAGCTGAGTTGTATCCGTCAGGAGTCTTTCTCATGCCATCTTCTGTGATCTCGTAAGAAACGCCCTCAACACCATAGTT
>JAFPVA010000042.1 GCA_017413105.1 Butyrivibrio sp.
ATACTATTTCCTTCAGCTCTGCGGATATGAGGGAAGCAACCTTCGTGAAGAACTTCTGGAAAAGGAAGAGAACAAGAAGAAGTTTATCGTAGAGGTACCGGGCAGTGAGCCGGATATGACGAAGTATCAGCTGGCTTCCACAATGCTTGCGTATATCAACAATCCGAACGGGATCAGCGACGGTCTGAATTTCGTGGAGGATTTCGATGATGTGAATGTGTATAAGGATGTGTTTAAGCTCATCTTCTACACGATGGGTCAGGATCAGCATTATGAAATGATGACCGGAAGCCTGCGGAAAAAAGATTAAAGTCCGTTTTATTGGACAGGCAATCATTTAGAATATGGGTAGTATCCGGAAAGACTGCCCGACAAAGAATGGAGAGATAAGACAATGGCTGAAAAAACAGTAATCGACGCGATGTGGGATGATTCCCCGATTGATGTGTCTACAGAGGTGAATTTCATCTGGTCTATTGCAAATAAACTGCGTGGACCTTATCAGAGCGATAAATATAAGGATGTCATCATTCCGATGACAATTATCCGTCGTTTTGAGTGTGCTCTGGCACCGACAAAGCAGAAGGTGGTTGATCAGTACAAGGCGAATCCGAATTTTCCGGCTAAGGCCATGTACAAAGTGTCAGGATTTCAATTCTATAACACCAGCGAGTATGATCTGGCGGAGCTTGTAAATGACTCTGATCATCTTGCTGCCAATTTCAAGAGTTATATCCAGGGCTTTTCTCCGAACGTGCAGGAAATAATCCTGTCTGCAGAGAAGGGATTGGACTTCAATAAGCAGATCGACAAGATGGATAAGAACAATCGTCTGCTGTCTGTGGTTAAGGCGTTTTCTGAACTGGATCTGAATCCTGTAACCATTGACAACGTAAAGATGGGATATATTTTCGAGGAGCTGATCAGGAAGTTTTCTGAAAATGCCGAAGCCGGTGATCACTACACCGGACGTGACATTATCAAGCTGATGGTCAATATCCTGCTTGCAGAAGGCTGTGATGATATATTCGATGACGGAAAGATTATCACTATTCTGGATCAGGCCTGCGGTACCGGCGGTATGCTTTCCACAGGATACAATTTCATCAAACGATATAATCCGTCTGCTGATGTGCGACTCTTTGGCCAGGAGATCAATCCAGAATCTTATGCTATGTGCCTTGCTGAGATGCTTATCAAGGGACAGAATGCGGAGAATATCTGCTATCAGGATACCATGAAGGCCGACCGCTTCAAGGGTACGAAGATGAGATTTGTCCTTGAAAATCCACCTTTTGGTACAGCGTGGGGCGGTAAAGATGCTGCAGAAGGCGTTGAGGATGCTGTTAATGCAGAGTATCAAAAAGGTTTTGATGGACGCTGGGGAGCGGGTCTTCCAGGATCCGGTGATATGCAGATGCTCTTCCTTCAGTCTGCTATCGATAAGATGGACGACAATTTTGGTAGGGCGGCTATTATTGAGAATGGATCTCCCTTATTTGCAGGCGGTACTGCTTCAGGTGAAAGCCAGATTAGGCGCTGGATGCTTGAACAGGATTTGATTGAGGCAATAATCGCTTTGCCTGTTGATCTTTTTTATAACACTGGTATCGCGACTTATATTTGGGTGCTATCAAAGAACAAAAGGGCAGAAAGAAGAGGGAAGATCCAACTGATAGATGCCAGTCAGATCTTTCATAAGCTTAGAAAGGCTTTGGGAGACAAGAAGAATGAAATTACTCCTGAGGATAGATCGGTTATAACGAAGATGTATGCCTCTTTTAAGGACGATGAGTTTTGCAAGATATATAAGAATGAGGAGTTCATATACCGCGAGTATGTTGTAATGCAGCCTCTTCAAAGAAGTTATGCAATTACTGAAGATCGTATTGAGGGTATGATGACAAAGGGTGCTCTCTCTAACTTGTATGATGAAGACAAGGTAAATGAACTTGAAGATGCGGAAGAATTGACAGGAAAAGAGCAGAAAAAACTTGAAGGTTTCCTAAACAATAAGCCTGTTTTTGATGCGATTCTTGATGCCTTGAATAAGTCAATCTCAGAAAAGATTTATATGTCACCTGAAGCGTTTATTCCTGTATTGACAAGTATCCTTAGCGGAGTGACTGCAGACAAAAAGCTTATCGAAAAAATAGCTGATGGGTTATCTGAAATGGATAAGGCCGCAGAAGTTCAAAGAGATCGTAAAGGTAATGTGATCTATGACAAAGAAACCAAAGATACGGAAATAGTAAAGTATGAAGAAAGCATCGAAGACTACATGGCACGAGAGGTTCTACCACATGTACCAGATGCGGTTGCTTTTTTCGAGGAAAACCTTGGAGGGAAAAAACCAGTAATAAAGACCGGTGCCGAGATTCCATTTACAAGATATTTCTACAAATACCAAAAGCCGAAATCAAGTGATGAGTTAGAAAAAACATTCCTTGAATTAGATAAATCTGTTAACGAGCGCATTGCGCATTTGTTCGGATAAGGCGGTGATAGAATGCGTAATATGAAGGACAGTGGAATTGAATGGGTAGGAGAGATTCCTTCAACGTGGGGTGTTGGAAGGATCGGAGGTCTATACTCTCTGAGAAATCAAAAGGTTAGTGATAGAGATTATCCACCTCTTTCGGTAACCAATAAGGGAATATTACCACAGTTAGAAACTGCCGCAAAATCAAATGCACATGATGATAGGAAACTTGTGCGCATAGGAGATTTTGCTATTAATAGTCGGTCTGATAGAAGGGGATCATGCGGTATATCACCATACGAAGGGTCAGTTTCACTTATTAACACTATACTGGCACCAAATACTGAGATGGTGCCGCAATACTATGATTGGCTGTTTCATACTATCCAGTTTGGGGATGAGTTTTATAAGTGGGGACATGGGATAGTCGATGATTTATGGACAACAGGTTGGCAGGATATGAAAAAAATTCTCATCCCAGTCCCAAGTATAGAAGAGCAAAAGGCAATCGCTCACTTTTTAGACGGTAAGTGTGCTGAAATAGATGCTACTGTTTCGGAAATTGAATCACAAATAGCATCATTAGAATTATTCAAAAGATCCGTTGTCACCGAAACTGTTACAAAAGGGCTTGATTGTGATGCGCAGATGATAGATAGCGGTATTCAATGGATTGGCATGATGCCTTCACACTGGAGAATAATACGTGGGAAATACATTTTAACTTACAGGCAGAAACCTGTACGCGAAGATGATGGAGTCATTACCTGTTTTCGAGATGGAGAAGTTACGCTTCGTAGCAATCGTCGAGAAGAAGGATTCACAATGTCTGATAAAGAAATTGGATATCAGGGCATTGATGTTGGTGATCTTGTGGTTCATGGAATGGACGGGTTTGCAGGTTCAATCGGTATATCTGATTCGCGCGGCAAGGCATCTCCGGTATTGAATGTTTTGGATACCAAGCAGAATAAAAGATATATTATGTACTATTTACGCAGTATGGCATATAGTGATGTGTTTTTGGCATTGGCGACAGGTATCCGTGTACGCTCTTGCGATTTAAGGTGGAACAAGTTGGCAGAACTATCATACCCAGTTCCTCCACTTGATGAACAGGAAGCGATTGTAAATCATATTGACACGATAATCGAAAAAACAGATGCTGTTATTTTTGATAAAAAAGCACAATTACAGACGCTTGATGAGTATAAGAAATCGATCATTTTTGAGTATGTTACAGGGAAAAAGGAGGTCTGTGCATGAGTGTGACCTTTGTTCAGCTGATAAAGAGTTTTATTGATGGCATGAATGATAACGATGATAATGCCAGAGCATCTTCTGGAACACTAAAAATTCAGGGGGAACAACTTATTCATTATTGGACTCCTATTGCAGAGAGAGTTGATAAGAAGACTCTCGTAAATATAACCAGGTATTCTTTGGCAACAGGAAGACTTCAAAAACAATTAAAGGAGATTATTCCTGAGGATATGTATTTCACTGTTAGAGGAATACCCGAAGGCTATAAAGGTTCTTTGAAGGATTTCCTACCAAAAGATGATAAGTGAGGAATGACGTATGGAAATGGAAGAATTAGAAAAGAACATGGAGAACCAGGCTAAGCGAGTTGCAGCATATGCCGAGCGTATCATGCATGGTTCTATCCTCTCCGAGAAAGAATACCAGCATTTCATCATGGACAGGCTGGAAAAGGACAATGGTTATATTGTCCGTAAAGCAACCAGTTATGATCGTCTGTTTGCAGTTGACCGGGAAATGCTGTTCAAGTTCCTGAATGATACTCAGCCTGAACAGATGGATGCTCTTCGTAAGATCTATAAAAATGATCTTGAAGACACTATTGTAAGTTTCATCAATTCCGAGACCACAAAAGCACGCGGAAGTCTTTTGGACGTGCTAAAACATGGTATCGAGATGTCCAACATGAAGCTTGAGCTGATGTATACCAAACCGGCTACCACTTTCAATAAGGATCTGCTTGCGAAGTATGAAAAGAACATTTTCTCCGTGATGGAGGAAGTGTGGGCAAGCGATGATGAGCGCATAGATCTTGTGATATTCTTGAACGGTCTTGCAATCATGTCATTTGAGCTGAAGTGCAATGCCGCCGGTCAGTCATATCAGGATGCAATCTATCAGTTTAGAGTGGATCGTAATCCGAAGACAAGGCTCTTCTGGTTTAAGGCAGGATGTCTTGTTAATTTTGCTATGGATTTGGAAGAAGTCTATATGACCACCAAACTTGCGAAGGACGCAACCTTCTTCCTGCCGTTCAATATGGGTAACGGTGAGGGCGTGAATGCAGGTAAGGGCAATCCGACATTCAAGGATAAATACAGCGTTTCCTATATGTGGGAGGATATTCTGAAGAAGGATACAGTTCTGGATTTGATAAGCAAGTTCATCTTCATTGAGACTAAGGAATCAGAAGATGAGCTGACAGGAAAGATTAAAAAATCTGAGAATCTGATCTTCCCGAGATACCATCAGTTGGATGTTATCCGAAAGGTACTTGCCGATGTCAGCGAAAACAGAACAGCTCAGAACTATCTGATCCAACATAGTGCAGGATCTGGAAAGACAAATTCTATTGCATGGTTGGCTCACAGACTGACTTCACTTCATGATGCGGACAATAAGATCATCTTCGATAATGTAGTCATTGTTACTGACCGTGTTGTAGTTGACCGCCAGCTGCAGAAGGCAATCATGGGTATGGAGCATAAGGCAGGCTTAATCCGTGTGATGGATGATAAGTGTAATTCCGCTGATCTGGCTATTGCACTGAAAGGTAATACGAAGATTATTGCCACCACAATACAGAAGTTCCCTTACATAGTTGACAGTGTATCCGGACTTAAGAAAAAGAATTTTGCAGTCATCATTGATGAAGCGCATTCTTCTACAGCAGGTAAAGATATGGCTGCCGTTACTCAGTCACTGGGGGTGGGTGAGCAGGAGGCAGGCGATGTAGAAGATATCATCACCGATGAGATCAAGAGAAGCGGAAAGCAGGCGAATGTTTCGATGTTTGCGTTTACGGCGACACCGAAGCCTACGACAATTCAGCTTTTCGGACATATAAATACAAAAGGACAGAGAGAAGCGTTCCACGTCTATTCCATGAAGCAGGCTATTGAGGAAGGCTTTATTCTTGATGTTCTTCAGAACTATACAACCTATGATACCTTCTACCAGATCAATAAAGAGATAGAAGAGGATCCGCGTTGCAAGACTACGGAAGCAAAAAGACAGATTGCACGATTCATAGAGCTTCATGAAACGAATATCGCTCAAAGAGTTGAAGTTATCGTAGAGCACTTCCGCACAACGGTATTGCCTGAACTTGGTGGTATGGCAAAGGCAATGGTTGTCACAGCATCCAGACAGGGAGCGGTTAAGTATCGTCAGGCTTTTGAGGATTATACCAAGAAAAAGGGATACGATGATATAAAAGCACTGGTTGCTTTCTCTGGAAAAGTAACATTGCCAGATGATGAGACGGAGTATACGGAAGCATCCATGAATGGATTTCCTGAGGATCGTTTGACGAAGGAATTTGATAAGGATGATTATCAGGTCCTTCTGGTAGCAAACAAGTATCAGACCGGTTTTGACCAGCCGAAGCTCTGTGCTATGTATGTGCTGAAGAAGCTGAAGGGCGTATCGGCGGTACAGACACTTTCCAGATTGAACCGTATCTGCCCGCCGTTTGAGAAGAAGACATTTGTGCTGGATTTTGTGAATACCTATGAGGAAATTAAGGATGCGTTTGCCCCTTATTATACAACCACACTGTTGTCCAATTCCGTCACTCCTACGGCGATATATGATCTTGAGGCAAAGATAGACGCTTATGCAGTTCTGGATCCGGACGATATCGAAAAGGCAAATGAGCTGCTTTATAAGAGCAATATCTCATCAAAGGATAAGCAGAAGCTGACCTTCTACTTTAAGAGGGCGAAGAACCTGATAGAGGCCTATGAGCTTATCAAGCAGCATGAGATCGTTGCTTTGATGCGACACTTTATCCGCTTTTATGAGTTTATACTTCAGGTGTCCTGCTTTGAAGATGTGGATCTTCACAAGAAATATAATTTCATGACATACCTGCTTGCATATATCAACATAAAGCATCCGGGCGGCGGTTTCAATCTGGATGGAAAGATTAAGGCGACGAATTTTGTTCAGAAGAAGGTTGAGGAACACACAAAACCAGATCTTGTCGCAAAGCCGGTGATGAAGCTTCCTACCGCTGAAAGCTTTGGATTGACGGAGGCGAAAGAAGAGCGTCTGTCGCAGATCATAGCAGAGATCAATAGCAGAACCGGAAAGGCATATGACAATGATGTTGCCGTAAAGGCAATGCTTCAGATCAAGGATATTCTGATGAAGTCCGACAAACTGAAGACAAGCGCAAAGAACAATACAGTTAAAGATTTTGAGTTTGCATATTTTGATGATATAGATGAGGCGCTGATCGAAGGTCTGTCGCAGAATCAGGATTTCTTCTCATTGCTTCTGTCGAACGATGAGATCAAAAAGCAGGTGCTTGGTATCTTCACAGAAGAGATATACAAGAGCCTCAGAAACGCATAGGAGGGATAAACCATGTTTGACAAGTTCCGTTTGAAGGACGTGTTGGTACAGTACAAAAAGGATTTTGTTACCACGCAGTGGGGTAATGAAAAGTATAAGTGGGAAGCGGTAAAGTGCTTCCAGGATAACTGGGATGTTAACGCCGAGGATTTTGCTGATATGCTGAACCGCTCTTTGGCAAAGACCTTCAATCTATTGGCTTCCATGAATAACTTCCCGGCACGAATGATCACGGGATTTGCCAGAACAGCGCCGGAAGAAGTTCGGTCAATGTTTATCGCTCTGTTTGATGAGACGAAGGATGTATATGAGCGTATTGAGGCGTTCAAGATGCAGTCTTCCATCATGTTAGAGAAATACGGAAACGGAGCCGGACAGCATTATCAGTA
>JAFPVA010000004.1 GCA_017413105.1 Butyrivibrio sp.
CAAGACATGGGAAGAATTAAAAGAGTTCGTGAATTTGGTGATCCTGATTATATAAGGATTGATCAGGCAGTTTTCAAGTTTAACTGTTGTGAAGATGCTGTTCGTAGCATCGCTAAACAGTGTGATGCCCAGCGTAAAGTAAATGGATCTGTCTTTTATGATTACGCAAAACTCAAAAGATACTTTGATCTTAGCCCTGCAAACTGAAAGGAGAAATCGGATGAGCAACGTTGTTGATGAGTACAAGGATATTGAAAGGAAAGATGAGGTAACAAGGGGCGTAAGGAAGCTCCGCAGAAAGTTCTTCAGGTATAAGGAAGCAGAATATGTTTACAGCATTGAGCACAAAAAACTTTTGGAACTTGCAGACAAAGCCGGAGCAATCTATAGAGTTGATGGATTTGTTCTAATTGAAAGAGAAATTTCTGAGAGATTTCTTGAGACTTTTCATCAGCCACCCAAAATGACCAAGACCGGAGGACGTAAAAAATGAGCGGAATAATATGGAAGTTCTCCCAGTACATGGATGATGAAGATGTCATGTTCAGTCGTAAATGCATGGTTTCTTATCGCATGGCCCAGGATTATTACGGACTTGGAATGAAACCAATTATCAGAATGGCCTGGGCATCAGGGGCGGTATATAAGATTGGTAAAAAGGTTCTGATTAGGCGTGACATCTTTGAAGAGTATCTAAGGCAGCATCAGAAGATTGTTGAAGATCTCATTGATGGTGATGAAGACAAATTATTAAAAGCCCTCGCTAAAGAGGTGGAAGGAGAATCGTATGAGTAAAGTTATTGCTATCGCAAACCAGAAAGGTGGAGTGGGAAAAACCACAACCTCAGTAAATTTAGCAGCAGGCCTCGCAAATATGGGGAATAAAGTCCTGGTCATTGATGCTGATCCTCAGGCAAGTCTTTCCATATGCATGGGACAGCAGGAGCCGGATAAGCTGGAGCCTACTATCGTGGATATTATTGAAAAACTTGTTAATGAAGAAGAAATACCTGATGGCTATGCGATCATCAAGCATAGCGATAACATTGACCTTCTTCCTTCTAATATAGGTCTTTCTGCGGCAGAGGTTTCTCTTGTTAATGTGATGAGCCGTGAACTTGTTCTTAAGGGATATATCGACAGTGTAAAAGATAACTATGATTACGTGATTATCGACTGCATGCCGTCACTTGGTGTCATGACAGTAAATGCACTTGCATGTGCTGATACATGTCTTGTCCCGGTACAGGCAGCATTCCTGCCGGTAAAAGGTCTGCAGGCTCTTATTAAAACTATCTACACAGTAAAGCGCAGACTTAATCCAAAGCTTGAGATTGAAGGAATACTCTTAACTATGGTAGATAGCAGAACAAACTATGCTAAAGACATTATAGCAGAAGTTAATGAAGTATATGGGAAAAGTATTCCGGTATTTCCAATTCAAATTCCGGTTTCAGTAAGGGCTACAGAGACCAGCGCTATGAGTAAGAGCATTTTTGAATATGATCCCAAAGGAAAAGTAGCAGCAGCCTATTCGACACTTACAGAGGTTGTCATGAAGAATTCATAAGGAGGAG
>JAFPVA010000043.1 GCA_017413105.1 Butyrivibrio sp.
GAGGGGACGGTTCTCTCGTTCCACTTTTAATTATAACTAAGCTGAAGGTGGAACGAGAGAACCGTCCCCTCGTTCCACTTCGTATTCTTTACGGATGGCGTTCCATAGTTCTTTTGCCCGGCGGACTTCGTCATTGCTTAGCTGATTCTCGTCGTTGTAGCGGGCCCTGATGTAGAGCGAGCGCAGCGCGTCGGCTTCGTCAGAGTCAAAAAGCTGTTTTGAAGCGATGAGAGCCTCTTCGGAAGTGGTCTCGTCAGAAATGAACACTCCCTGCTTTTGGATAAAGAGCAGATATTCTCTATAGATGTCACGAACACGATCGTTGTTGGTATGAGCGGCTTTTCTGCGGCTCTTTTTTCTCACGTATATCTCCGTTGCAAAAGAAGCTGTAAGGGACCCTGTTTGCCTCAAGCTGCTCGCAGACTGTTCTGACAATCTCGAGACATTTTTCTTTTTCCGCATTGGAGCCTGTGTACATGTTAAGAACAATGGCCACGTTCATATCTACAGTGTAGTCGTTGTTTTTGACCATAAGCTTGCCGGCGCGAACGCTCTGGGACCATGAGATCATTTTCATGGGCTCGTGCCCCGTATATTCTCTAAAGCCAATGTTCAGGATAGGATCTTTGATGATAAAGCGCCTTACGGAGATGTCTCCAATATAGCCGCCAAGAGCCCTTATAACCTGCTCGTCTTCGCATTTTCTAGGCATTACGGTTATTTTAGAGGATAATTTTTCTGACCTGACATAGGAGCGAAAACCCAGAAAATCTCCGGTTTCTATGAAATATCTTCCTCCGCGGTAAACACCTCTTTTTGGCAGGGAAAAGCTGTTTATGAGCCTCCCTGTGAAAACGATTTTTTCGTCGGGCTCTGCCAGTTCCGTATCATAGGTGTATCTGTAGCTTAGGTGATAGGACAGCTTTGGAGAAATTATGAACTCCATGACGATAACTGCCACAGCCAGTCCGACGAAGAATACGGTAATCATAAGGTCTCCAGAGGCACTTTTGTCTCTGTCAGGATTCTTTCTATGATGCGGGCAGGATCCTTGTGGCTGTCGGAAACGATGACCATACGATGGGCTAAAACAGGGATTGCTTCCTTCTTGATGTCTTCGGGAATGACGTAGTTTCTGCCTGCCATTGCTGCTGTGATACAGGCTGCTTTGTAAAGTGATAGGGTTCCGCGGGTGGATACTCCGCTTGCATCTGCGGCTACGTTTCTGGTGGCATCGATTATGCTCATGAGGTAGTCTTTTACATCAGCAGAAACTGTCACTTCAGAGATTTCTTTAAGCGCCTGTTTTGTATCCTCGCTTTCAATCACAGGACTAAGGCTGTCTATTATATCCTTGGAATCTTTGCGGCCCATAAGTGAGATTTCCTGTTCTCTGTCCATATAGCCCATGCCAAGCTTCATGAAAAAACGATCCAACTGGGCTTCAGGAAGAGGGAAGGTGCCATAGGACTCAATCGGGTTCTGGGTTCCCATTACAATAAAGGGCTCGTCGAGCCTGAAAGTTTTGCCGTCGACAGTGACCTGTCTTTCTTCCATGGCCTCCAAAAGAGCTGACTGAGTTCTGGGAGTTGCACGATTTATCTCATCCGCAAGAATTACATTTGCAAAAACAGGGCCTTTTCTGAAAACGAAATCACCTTCCTTCTGATTGTAGAAGTTGATTCCTGTAAGATCTGAAGGCAGCAGATCCGGAGTGAACTGGATACGGTTAAAGTCTCCGCTTACACTTTTGGCAAAGGCTCATACCAGCATGGTCTTGCCTGTTCCCGGAAGGTCTTCAAGAAGAACATGTCCTTTTGCAAGAAAACATACGATTATCTGTCTTATAACCTCATCTTTTCCGATGATTACCTGATTTACGTTACCTATTATTCGTTCTGTATAGTCTTTTACTGTCATTGCGATTGTTCCTTCCCCTCAAACCCTCATGATAAGGGCTTATATCAAATAATCATACTACGAAAGCCCAATGTTGCATAGGGTTACAGTGGGTTGACATATTTTATTCTTCTTTATATGATTCGCTTAGGGATTTTTAATCGTGAAGGCGAAAGGGGTGGCAAAATAAGATGGGAAGTTTAGTAGAAGCAAGAGAAATATTCTCAAAAGATCTTTATGCAACGGAGCTTTCGGGAATTGTGATAGATGAAATAGGAGAAAACCGCGCAAAATGCAGCATGAAGCTCACACCTAAGCACAAGAATGCTTACGGCGGAATCATGGGAGGTGCGATATACACGCTGGCTGATTTTGCATTTGCTGTGGCATCGAATTATGAAAAAGAGCAGGCAACGGTAAGTCTTGTGGGACAGGCTAATTTTGTTTCTGCAACCAGGGGAACAGTTCTTTTTGCCGAGGCCAGACTTATCAAGGATGGAAGAAGAAACAGCTTTTTTGAAGTGAATGTGACAGATGATCTGGACAAACTGATTGCGGTAGTGTCCTTCACAGGGGCGCATGTGCCGTTTAAATAGGCTATAATAGTAGGTGGAAAGAGAAGACAAGATCAGTGATCAGTTGGGAGAATTGGAATGAAGAAGAAACAGGGAATCCTATCTTACTTTTTGATAATACTTGGGGCTGTCATGGCGAGTTTCGCAGTTGCCTTGATACTTCTTCCCAATGATGCCATAGATTATGGGACAGCAGGTGTTGCCATCATTATCAGTAAGCTTACAGGATTTCAATTATCGCTCTGTGTTCTCTTTGTTTTCCTGCCATTTATTGTAGCAGGCTTCATCTTTTTGGGAAAAAAATTTACTATCAAAGCCGCTGTTGGATCAATAGTCTATATGTTGGGGCTGGAGTTCTTTGAAAATATTCCGTTTGAGCTGAATACGGAACACTTTCTGGCTGTGGCTTTTGGCGGTGCTATTCTGGGAGCGGGACTTGCCTTGATACTGAGAAACGGCGGATGTATAGATGGATCGGAAATACTGGCCAACATAGTTGTTAAGAAGCTTTCCGACAAGACAGGGCGAAATTATAGTCTGACGCCGATGCTTCTTGGGTTTAATGCGCTGGTATATATAACAGTTTTTGTAGTTATTGATGCAACAGCGGCGCTGCTTAGCCTCTTGGTTTACGTGGTTGCCACTGCAGTCATCGATCACTACACGGACCACTTTGAAGCAATCAAGCAGGTGACCATAATAACCCAGGATCCTGATGGGATTATTAAGGATATCAAGGATAAGCTTAATAAGACTTGCACTATCATGGATTCCCGCGGTGCGATTGCCGGAGAAAATAATACTCTTATCTGCTATATCAGCTATTTTGAGCTACCGATGATGAAGGAAATCATTTCGGTACATTCGGGAAGTTTTAGTACAGTGTCTACAATAGATGAGATATTGAGATAGTAGTGGAGATTTAACTTATGAGGATTGATAGGTTTAACAGACATAGCAAAGGTCGCAATGCACTTATGCTGCGCGGGCCTCTTGCACATTTGGGCTATGATTGGTGGTGGCATTCTTTTACTGCACAGGATGCAGTGACAGGGGAAGACAAGCCATTTTTTATTGAATTCTTTGTATGCAACCCGGCACTGGCAGAGAAAGAGCCTGTGTTTGGGCAACTTCCTGAGAACAAAAAGAAAGGGAAAAAGCCCTCCTATCTTATGGTCAAAGCCGGAACCTGGGGAGAGGATGCCTGCCAGCTTCACAGATTTTTTTCCCTTAAAGATGTAAAGATACACAAAAGTGCACCTTATAAGATTAAAGCCGGAGACTGCTTTGCATCAGAAACTGCGCTTAGGGGCAGCATCTCAATATCAGAAGCTGAAGCTGCAGCTCATCCAGAGTGGATGTGTGACCACGGAACAATATCTTTTGACCTGATAATAGACAAACAGATAGCCTTCAACGTGGGGTATGGCGCAAGTAAGCCTCTTAGGGATGTTGAAGCTTTTGCAATGTACTGGCATGCTGAGGGAATGAAGAGTGCTTATGGGGGCACTATCACCTTTAATGGAAGAAAATATATAGTCACGCCTGGAAAGAGCTACGGCTATGCTGATAAGAACTGGGGAAGGGATTTTACAAGTCCCTGGGTCTGGCTTTCATCTAACTGCCTGAAGAGTAAAAAGACCGGAAAAACGCTGCATAACAGCGTTTTTGATATTGGAGGCGGAAGACCGAAGATTTATTTTGTCCCTCTGGATCGAAGACTTCTTGGGGTGTTCTACTATGAAGGGAAGGAATATGATTTCAACTTCTCAAAGCTTCACCTTCATGTGCAGACGCAGTTCAGCTTTGATGAGACAGAAGATGAGGTTATCTGGCATGTAAGGCAGGAAAATATAAAAGCAGTTATGGAGACTGAAATCCACTGCTTGAAAAAAGATATGCTTTTGATAAATTATGAAGCGCCGGATGGCCAAAAGCTCCATAACAGGCTGTGGAATGGTGGCAATGGCTATGGCACTGTGAAGCTATATGATAAAAATGGCAGCGAGATAGTCCTCGTAGATGAGATAGAAGCTACCCATGTTGGCTGCGAATACGGAGAATACGGGGAATAAAGATGGAAAGAGGGTGGAACGAGGGGACGGTTCTTTCGTTCCATGTAAATGGAACATCAAGAACCGTCCCCTCGTTTCACTTCCCATTTTGTGCAATTAAGACCTTCATCTGCTTCTCATAATGTCTCACAAATACATATGTTTTTTACCATTCCGGTCCTCTGTGGAACGAAAGACCCGTCCCCTCGTTCCACCCTCCCACGTCACAGTTACTCTTCTTTACCCAGATTTAGAACAAGAGTGTTGAAAGCTTCCTTAACTGCAAGAGCTTTGCTTCTGTCTACAAGTCCAAGCTGCTCGCCGTTAAAGGTTACAAGGCAGGAATCGCCGTCGAACCGGTAGAATCCGATATTCAGCTCCTGAGCATCGTACAAAAGCTCAAGCTTAAACTCAATGACGGCTGTGTCATTATCTTCAGTAAATTCTGTGATATCAAGATCTTCAATGCCGTTTATAAGCTCTGAAGCGTCAACTTCCTCAGCACCGATCATATACTTTGTCTCGTCATCAGATCTTTCTACGGTAATAGTATAAGCTGTGCCGTCAATTTCAGAACTTATCTCTGTCAAAAGATCTTCTTCAAGGTTTACAACCTCTGTAGGTCTTAGGGTGTTATAGGAAGCCTCAGCAAGTTTGCCGTAAGTTTCCGGGTCAAACTTATATATTATCGGAGAGCCCTGTACATGCATAAATACGGTTTCATCGTCCTTCTGCACAAAATCGATCGTGTATTCTGCAGTGGTTGCCTCGTCGGAGTCAGACTTCTGCCCGGCGGTGTACTCAGAGTAAAGGTCTCCCTGCACATAGATGCTGAGGGTGGGCTCATCAAATCCGTAGGATGACAGATCCTCGCCGGTAGCCTTATATGACTCATAGTCTTCGTAAGTCTCATCTGTAAAAAGACCAGAGAAACTGTGGACCTTGGTTGTTGAAAGAGCTTTGTAGGAATCACCGTCCTTAAGGTAATAATCGTAGTTATTTGTGTAGACATGTTGTCCATCCTTATCATAGACGATTTCCATGTTTTCGGTACCGGTCACCTTTAGCTCTTTTACCTGATAAAAATATGGAATCTTGTCATTATCAAGGAAGTGATCTCTGTCATATTCCAAAAACTCGGCAATATCAGTTTCTACAAGATAAACAGTTCCGGAATCCACGCAGATATAGCGCTTCTCATCCATGGTGGAAAATGCTCCGGTGGTTATTACAGTAGTCTTTTCACCGTTTATGAGGGTAAGAGTATGCTCCGGACTTGCAAGACCATACTGGTCGTAATCCTCAACATCTTCGATGATAAAGCAGGCTGACACGTTCTCAAACTCAGACAGAAACTCACTCATTGTTTCTTCTGATACAGGAAAGTCTGCATCATCAGTGCTGCTCCAAACATCATCATTTTTTACAAAATCAACTGTTCCGGACTCATTGGTCCATTTTATCTCCGTAAGCTCTTCTGGATTTATTGCGATTACGGTTTCTTCTATAGTCTGTATACTGTCAACATGCTTTTCTACGGCCTTTACGCCGACAATTCCGGCGCATATTCCGGCGAGAACAGCAGATAGCAGTATTAGTGTTTTCTTACGCTTCAACAGTGACAACCCCCTTCCTTCTTCTTAATATCTCTTCAACGCCATACAGCAGATATAATGCCGGGATCAGGCCAATCATAATGATCTTGATCTTCTTGGCATTTGACTCACTTATCGTAAGGTAGTTGTAGTCAAGGGATTTGGATCTGATGGAGATCTGGTCCTCCCGGCCTATCATGTAGGAGATGGAGTTCATGACAAAATCAATATTTGCACCGGAAGAGTAGGAGTTGTAGCCCTCTTCAAGAAATACGTCACTGGCAATCCATACTATTTTTCCATCGGTTCCTTCTGCTTCAGCGGATATTGCAAGAGAGAATGGTCCGTCTATGTCGCCTTCCTCTCTTTCATAGGTTGTAAGTTCATATCCGGCAGCCTTGGAAAAAGAATCTTCGGAAGTCTCAAGGAGTGATGTGACATTAAAGCTTGAAGAACCGGTGATGGTGAGTCCCGCAGCAATAGGCATGATCACTTTGCTCTTTTCGTCGATAAGAGCTGAAGTAATGTCGCTGCTTAGAAGCTCAGGTAAAAGAATATAGTTTTGTGCGAATGCATAGTAATCCCTGCTATTTTCGATTACAATACCTTCATTTATGCTCACACCGATTGCTTCCAAAATACTGTTAAGGTTTGTAAGCTCTGCACCCGCCTTATTAGGACCTGATAAAACAAGAAGATGTCCGCCAGCTGCCACATAATCTTCAAGCATAGTAACTTCTTCTTCGGAAAGGTCGCTCTCCGGTGCATATATTACGATAAGATCTGCATCCTCAGGGACTTCATCGACATTTAAAAGTGAGAAATCCTCAGTCTCGTAGTTTCCTTTTTCAAGGGCATCAAGGAAAGCAGCAGAGGCCTCAGCTTCTCCATGACCTGTCAGGAAATATGCTTTTGGAAGATCATCAGATACAACATAATCGATGGCTGTTGTGATCTCGCTTTCTCCGTCAAAGCTCGAAGAAACAGATCCAGTCATGTAGTAATTTGTCGTATCAACATCGTAGATGTCGTTGTAGCTGATGTAACGATACCTGTCACCTGACTCCACAACAAGTGAGTTATTGCTGACAGTCTCTTCCGTATAATTGGCAGCAAAAGTAGGGTATACGTCAGGATTCTTTTTTACCACGGTCACATGCTCAGACATGTCATCGTAAATATTAAGGAGCTTCTCGATAACAGAATCTTCTTTGCCGGACTGAGTGATCCAGTAAATCGTAACGTCTTTTTCCAGATTATTGACTACAACCTTGGTGCTGGAAGTTACAGAATAAAGCTGCGCAGCGGATATATCGAACTGCGTAAGCGTGCTTGGAAGAGCCTTTACAAGGATATTGACCGCAACAATTATGGCCAGCACGATAAGGGTCAGAACAAAGTTATATCCGCCAATTTTGGCAGTCTTGGTTCCAAGAGCCTCTTTATTTTTCTTCATAAAAGAGCTGATTTTTCCACTCATCAGTTGTACCTCCTTTTCTCAAGTGACTGAATACTAAGGAATAAAAAGAAGGCGATAACGCTGATATAATAAACAATTCCTGTTAAATCAAAAACTCCGTTTACAAAAACATTGAATCTCTCGTACAGAGAAAGGTTCTTCATGATATTGGGTAAAAGATTTTCGAGGCTATCGCCACCAATGTAGTAGAATGCTGCAATTCCTGCTGCGCCCAGGATAAATGTAATAACCGCTGCTATGTTTGACCTTGTCATAAACTTTACGATAAGGGAAAGGGCTATGCAGAGAATGCCCAGAGCAACAAGGGAGCCTGCGATTGTCGCTGATACATAATCCGCAAGTGTTGCACAGAAATAGTTAAAGAGCATAAATGCTATGCAGATACCGGCTGCTATTCCCTGGGACTCACTAAGTGATGAAATGTACATTCCCATGCTGATAAAAGCAGCGCCCATGAAGATAAAGGCCACAAGACTTCCATAAGAAGTTGGCAGGTACACATCTCCATACCTGGCAAAGATAAGGGGATAAGCTGCCACAAGAACAAGCGGAATCAGGAATACAACTAAAAGTGCCATAAATTTCCCAATTGCAATCTCTGCGGATGTAATAGGGAGGCTGTATAGGAGCTGATCTGTTTTTTGCCTGCGTTCTTCTGCAATTACTCTCATTGTCAGCAGTGGAATAATTACAACGAATACTATGGAAATAAAGCTCAGTACATACTCGAAATTTGCTACTGATGCATTTATGTTGTAGATCATGGCACCAATTCCTGTGAACAACAGAAGGAAAGCGCCAAATACATATCCTGTCATATTATGGTAAAAAAGCGAAAGCTCATGCTTTAGTACTGCTGTCATCTGATGATTCCTCCTCCTTTGTAAGTTCGATGAAGATGTCTTCAAGGGTTGTCTTCACCTGATGAAGTTCGTAAAGAACTATATCTTTTTCGGCGAAAGCTTTAAAAACTTCTCTTGCAACCATTTTTATCTCTGCGGAATCTGCATGTAATATAAACTTCGATTCTGTTTCACCCTCATTGGATGTATCAGACTTTTCATCAGAGTCATCTTCAATTGTTTTGATGCTCTCTATGCTTTCAAGAATATCTTTTGCAGCTGCCTTGTCGCAGTCACAGATAATTTCAAGACATGCGCCGGAGGACATGGTCTTGCCAAGATTTTCAGGTGCATCAAATGCCACCATCTTTCCTTTGTAAATGATAAGAACCTTGTCGCAGATAGCCTGGACTTCGGACAGAATGTGAGAGCTGAGGATTACAGTATGTTTTTTGCCAAGTTCATAGATGAGTTCCCTTATCTCCAGAATCTGCATGGGATCAAGACCAACTGTGGGCTCATCCAATATCACAATCTGTGGGTCACCTATAAGAGCTTGTGAAATGCCGACTCGCTGTCTGTAACCTTTTGAAAGAAATTTAATAGGTTTATCCAAAACATCTTCGATATGGGTTTCGGATGCAACTCTTTCAACCTCATCCTTTTTCTCTTTTCTCGAAACTTTTTTGGCGTCAGCCACAAACTCAAGGTATTCCCTTGGTGTCTGGTCGACGTAAAGTGGGGGAATCTCAGGCAGATAGCCTATTTTCTTTTTCGCTTCTTTGCTGTTTTCGTAGATATCCAGGTTGTCTATTGAAACCTCTCCGGATGTTGGAGAAAGACACCCCGTGATAATGTTCAGAGTTGTTGATTTCCCTGCACCATTTGGACCAAGGAAGCCGTAGATATGTCCCTCTTCGATGGTAAAAGACAGATCATCAACAGCTTTAGAGTTACCATACATCTTTGTAAGATGCTTTGCTGTGATCACTTTTTTCATCCTCCTGATTTCATGATTTAAGGATTTAGAATCCAAAACTCAATATAGCAATCAAAGCTAAAACGAAACTAAAAATAATTCTTGGAAATTATTTAACCTGTGGTATTGACAATGCCCTTGTGGGAAGATTTATTATAGGTCAATGGGAAGACATTGAATCATAACAACAAGGGAGAGGCATAATGTTAGAGGTAAAAGAAAAGCATTTAGACAGGCGTGAGTGGTATTCAGACTCTGACCGTGATTTCGCCTGCCGTTATCACAAGGACGAATTCTTTGAGGGAGGAATCGGACTTATTACATTTACAGGAATTCCGGCCCCGGATGAGGTTGACAGTCCGGAGGGAAGACTCTGCATTGCAGACAAAGGATATCAGTGGGTTGAGCTTGTACCTAAGGGAGGGCATTATGCACTTACTGCGATGTTTCGTGACGGCAAGTTGTTCCAGCACTATTTTGATATAACACTTAAGAATGATGTTTTGGAAAATGGTGATTCTCTTTTCTATGATCTGTTTCTGGATGTGGTCATTGGAGCAGACGGAAAACCCAGGACAATAGACACAGAGGAACTTGATGAGGCACTTGAGTGCAAGGCTATTGGCCCAGATGCCTACGAACTGGCAAAAAAAGCAGCGGATGAAGTGGTTGCTTTATGTGATTCGAATAAAGCGCTTCTGGAGAAGAAGCTGTATGAATATAGAGAATTGTTGTTACGTTCAGACAGAAATGCGCACTAAGCTCCGCTTTTCGTGAGAACTTGATACAGGAGTAGTCAAAAAATTTTATAAAATCTAATTGACAAATACCCTGTGGGGGTATATATTAGTGACAAGCTAGTATACCCCTATAGGGTATTTTAACATTCTTTCTAATGGAGGGAAAACATGTCTGAGAATGAAAATTATATGGAAGAAATGAACGGCTCCTGCCCACATTGCTCCGGTAAACATAAAGACAGAGATGATAAGGAAAAAAGAGATCTGATGAACCGGTTAAAGAGGATAGAAGGGCAGGTCCGTGGCGTTGAAGGAATGCTTGAGAACGATGCATACTGCACTGATATACTGGTGCAGGTGTCTGCGATTACCAGTGCTCTTAACAGCTTTAACAAGGTTCTTTTGGCAAACCATATGAGATCATGTGTTGCTGATAATATCCGTGAAGGAAATGATGAGATTATTGACGAGCTTGTGGTCACTTTGCAGAAGCTCATGAAGTGAGCCTGGGCAGGCTCAGGGGATAGAGCTAGTGGTACTAAAACAATAATTCTCCTGTAAACATCGAAAGGATGAAATATGGAACAGTATAACGTAACAGGAATGAGCTGCGCTGCCTGCCAGGCAAGAGTTGAGAAGGCTGTAAATGCCGTAAACGGTGTTGAGAGCTGTGCTGTAAGTCTTCTTACAAACTCTATGGGGGTTGAGGGCAGTGCATCTCCGGAAGAAATTATAAAAGCTGTAGAAGCTGCCGGCTACGGCGCAAGTCTTAAGGCGGCAAAGGCTGACGGGGCAAAAGCAGGCTCTTATGAGGATTCGTTAAAAGATACAGAAACTCCGGTACTAAAAAAGAGACTGATAGCTTCTGTGATTCTCCTGATTCCTCTGATGTATGTTTCAATGGGACATATGTTATGGGATTGGCCATTGCCAGCCTTTCTTGATGGTAACCATGTGGCAATGGGATTATACGAGCTGCTGATAGCCGGTTTTATAATGGTGATAAATCAGAAGTTTTTTATCAGCGGATTTAAGGGGCTCATTCATAGATCTCCAAACATGGACACATTGGTAGCTCTTGGTGCAACAGCTTCTTTTGCATACAGTGTATATGTACTTTTTGCCATGACTGGTGCAGTGATGGGAGGGGACGCAGACAAGGTCATGTACTATATGGACCAGTTCTATTTTGAGTCTGCGGCAACAATCCTTACGCTTATCACTGTAGGAAAGACTCTAGAGGCAAGATCTAAGGGCAAGACTACCGATGCTCTTAAGTCACTTATGAAACTTGCGCCAAAGACTGCCGTGATTTTAGAAGGGGATACAGAGAGAACAGTCTCCATTGAGGAAGTAAAAGTCGGAGACAGATTCGTCGTAAGACCAGGAGACAGCATACCCGTAGACGGTATTGTCATAGAGGGTGAGAGCGCTGTTAACGAGTCTGCACTTACCGGAGAGAGCGTTCCTGTAGAGAAGCAGGCAAAAGATAAGGTTTCTGCCGCAACCATCAATACTTCGGGGTATATGGTGTGCGAAGCTACCAGGGTAGGTGAGGATACCACCCTTGCCGGGATCATACGAATGGTCAGTGATGCTGCAGCAACCAAGGCACCTATCGCTAAGATTGCAGACAAAGTTTCGGGAGTATTCGTTCCTACGGTTATCGGTATTTCTTTTGTCACATTTATCGTATGGCTGCTGGTGGGACAGACCTTCGGATACTCAATAGCAAGAGCGGTTTCAGTTCTGGTAATTAGCTGTCCCTGCGCTTTGGGGCTGGCAACTCCCGTGGCGATAATGGTTGGAAACGGAGTGGGAGCAAAGAGCGGAATCCTCTTTAAGACGGCAGCAGTCCAGGAACTTACAGGTAAGACACAGATAGTAGCTCTGGATAAGACGGGGACTATAACTACAGGTGTCATGCGGGTTACAGATGTGATACCTGCAGAGGGTATCAGTGAAAAAGAGCTGATGACAGTCGCTTATGCGTTGGAATCAAAGAGCGAGCATCCTATTTCAAAGGCAATCATTGATCATGCTAAAGAGAGTGATATAGGACTTCAGGATACAACGGACTTCGAAGTTCTCTCGGGAAACGGACTTAAAGGAAAACTTGATGGTGCTGTGGTCGCTGGTGGAAATGCGAGATTTATAACGGGTATTTTGGAAGTCCACGATTCATCAGCAGATGTATCTAAAAGTGCAAAGACAAGTGCTGCTGCGCGTGTGGATGAGTTGTCTGCCCAGGGTAAAACACCGGTTCTTTTCACAAAGGATAATAAGCTGATCGGAATAATTGCTGTTGCCGATACCATTAAGGATGATACACCACAGGCGATTGCAGAGCTTAAGAATATGGGAATCCATGTGGTAATGCTGACCGGTGATAATGAGATCACGGCCATGGCGATTGCAGACCAGGCCGGAGTCGACGAAGTTATTGCAGGGGTACTTCCGGATGGAAAAGAAGCCATTATCAGAAAGCTAATGGAACAGGGAAAAGTTGCCATGGTTGGCGATGGAATAAATGACGCACCGGCACTTACCCGGGCGGATGTTGGTATAGCCATTGGAGCAGGAACAGATATTGCCATAGATGCGGCGGATGTGGTACTTATGAAGAGCAGTATCCGCGATGTGGCAGCGGCTATCAGGATTTCAAGAGCCACCATAAGAAATATCCACGAGAATCTGTTCTGGGCGTTTTTCTATAACGTCGTTGGAATTCCTCTTGCTGCAGGCTGCTATGTGGCTGCCTTTGGCTGGACCCTGAATCCAATGTTCGGCGCAGCGGCAATGGGACTTTCAAGCTTTTGCGTAGTGTCTAACGCACTGAGACTTAACTGGCTTAAGGTCCATGACGGAAGCAAAGATAAAGCTTTAAAAAAACCTATCATGCATAAAATCATACAATCTGAAGCTGTTCAGACTGATAATGATATAAAAGAAAAAGATAAAAAAGAAAAGGAGAATAAAGAAATGAAGATCAAGGTAAACGGAATGATGTGCGCACATTGTGAGGCTCATGTAAAGAAGGCTCTTGAGGCCATCGACGGAATCGAATCAGCAGTAGCATCCCACGAGGAGAATCTTGTAACTATCACAAACTCCAAGGATGTGGATGAGGAGCTTATCAAGGCTGCTGTAACTGAAGCCGGCTATGAGTACGCAGGGATTGCATAAAGAATAAAATGAGAGAGGGTTCATCCCTCTCTCATTTCAGACTGTAGACAATTTGCTTGATATGGGCGATAGGATCAGGGCCTTTGTAAATTTCAGAATTAGGACATATTATTTTTATAACGTTGTTATAATTCAGCATATATATGCATGTTATAATGATTGCGAATTGATTATTGTTGTGCTAAATATGGCTCAATAGAGCTGTTTGGAGGGTGCAAGCATGCATGTGAAATTATTCAAAACACTAGTGCCACTATTGTTAATAGCTGTCATGCTATCAGCCTGTGCAAAGGCAACAGATACGTCTGTAGAAACTGCAGCAGTAGAATCTGATGAGCTGCCTTCAGGTGATGTATCTCTGCGAGTTTGGGGCGCCGAAGAGGACGGCGAGCTTATCGAACAGATTATTTCTGGATTTAAATCAGAATATGGTTCAAAGGCCAATTTTACAATCACTTTCGAACCTCACAGCGAATCAGGGGCAAAGGATGAAATACTTGGAGACGTATTAAATGCTCCAGATGTTTTTACCTTTGCTGATGATCAGCTTATGGCTTTTGTAGCCTCAGGTGTTCTCAAGCAGGTATCTAATGCTTCTGAGATATCAGGTAGAAATATAACCGCAGCCAGTGAAGCTGCTTCTGTTAATGGGACACTTTATGCCTACCCACTTACAGCTGATAATGGTTATTTCCTTTTTTACAATTCCAAATACTTAAATGAAACAGATGTAGAGACAGTGGACTCGCTTCTTGCAGCAACAGAAAAGGCAGGAAAACAGTTCTTCCTTGATATGACCAGTGGATGGTACATGTACAGCTTCTTTGGCAATACGGACATGGAAATCGGACTTAACGACGATGGCATTTCCACCTATTGTAACTGGAATGCAAAGTACACCAATATCACCGGTGTTGACGTGGCTGAAGCAATGCTAAAAATCTGTGCAAGTCCCGCTTTTTGTCCGATTGCTCCGGATGGTTTTATTGCCGGAGTTAATGATGGAACCTTCATTGCCGGTGTCAGTGGTGTTTGGGACGAGAACTCCATCAAAGAAGCCTGGGGAGACGACTACGCAGCAACAAAACTTCCTACTTATACAGTAGCAGGCCAGCAGCTGCAGCTCTCATCCTATGCAGGATATAAGATGGTTGGAATTAACTCCTATTCTGAAAATAAGGGATGGGCAGCAGTTTTTGCTGACTATATGACCAATGAAAAGAACCAGACTCTGAGATTCCAAATGAGAGGTCAGGGTCCTTCCAATATAAATGCTTCTAAGTCAGGTGATGTGGCTAACTCAAAGGCTCTTTTAGCACTCCAGATGCAGTCCGACTATGCCAGCCTTCAGAGAGTTGGAGGAACTTTTTGGGGCGCAGCCACAACCTTTGCATCAGCTATAGCTGATGGCAATTCTTCAAATAAAAACCTACAGGTTCTTCTGAATGAGATGGTGACTTCCATAACAGGAGAAGAAAGCACGGGCGATGCGGAGGGTGTAGAAGCTGAGCCAATTGAAGAAGAGGTTGCGGAAGAAGCTTCTGAAGAGGAAGCTGAGGAAGCGGCAGAAGAGGCATCAGAAGAAGCATCGGAAGAGGCATCGGCTGAGTCCTTAGAGGAAGGCGATGAAGCCAGTGCACAATCCGGTGATGAAACGACTGAGACTGAAGATCCGGCAGATGAATCAGGGACAGAAACAGAGGAAACCGAAGACGCTGGTAGCTTAGCATCCAGTGAAAACTAAGGAAAGGAGATGGGAATATGAATAAGAAAAGTAGTATCAAAGTAATGATTTTAGTTCCTGTTCTTCTTTTGGGCTTGGTTTGTATTCTTTCAAATGTCATGTCAGTGGTAAATCTTCGAAAAGTAAATAATACCGCATCATCCATTGCGGATGACTATATGACGCTTATTACCGATCTTGATAAGGTCGGGCAGACCGCAAAAGATATCCATACGTTGGCGCTTTCTCATATTGTTGCAACAGATTTTGAAACCATGACATCTGTCATTGCTAAAATTGATGAGGAAGAAGCTCTTTTGGAAGAATATCTGGCCAAGCTTTCCGCTTATCAGAACAAGGGTATTTCTTTTGACTATAACAAGACCTATTCCGACTATGAGAACTTCAAGAATAACATCATGATCCTTCTGGCTCAGTCAGCTAACCAGAAGACAAAAGATGCATATGCTACCGCAAATGGTGAAGTTGCAAATGCTTCAGCTACACTGGACAGTGATATCCAGAGCGTTATAGATAACATTACGACGAGTGCTGCAGAAGAGAGGACTCTATTGGAGAAATCATACAATATGTCTATATTCTTCAGCATTATTGTCGTTGTCATAAGCATTTTGGCTGTCATAATTGCGATTTTCATGGTATTTAAGCATGTTATCAAGCCGGTTATCAGGGCAGAAAAAGAGCTCAGAGAGATTCTTGACGATATTAACAGGCGTGAAGGTGACCTTACAAAGAGAATCACTGTTGATTCAAACGATGAGGTGGGTGCGCTTAGCCAGGGAATCAATGCCTTTATTGAAAGGCTTCAGGCTATATTCAATATTATTACCAACAACTCTGTAGCCATGGATAGAGTTGTAAATGACGTGCTTGGAAGTGTTAATACTTCTAATGCCAGTGCAGCAGATCTGTCAGCTCTTACAGAAGAACTTTCTGCGACAATGCAGGAAGTGGCTAATAATGCTACGAAGATCAACAATAATACCAATATGGTGAAGGAAGAAGTTGATGAAATGGCTGAAAAGAGCAAGGAGATCAATGAATACTCCATCACCATGAAGGAGCATGCGGAAACCATGGAAAAAGATGCTGCAGCAAATATGGCAGAGACAAAGGAAAAAGTCGATCAGATTCTGGAAGCTCTTACCAAGGCCATTAATGACAGCCAAAGCGTTGATCAGGTCAATTCTCTTACAGATGAGATCAAGAGTATTGCCAGCCAGACAAATCTCCTGTCCCTGAATGCGTCCATTGAGGCTGCAAGAGCAGGTGAAGCAGGCAAGGGATTTGCTGTTGTTGCAGGAGAAATCGGAAGCCTTGCTGAAAACAGTAGCCAGACAGCTGGAAACATCCAGCAGATTAACTCTATCGTTATTGATGCTGTTCATAATCTATCTGATTCAGCTAATGAGCTTGTCGACTACATGAAGAATTCAATCCTTCCTGAATTTGAGAAATTTGTAGACAGCGGCAGACAGTACAAGGATGATGCAGATTATATTGAATCTGTAATGGCAGATTTCACTAATAAAACAGAAGGGTTCAAATCAAGCTTTAATGAGATTGCTGAATCCATAAGTGGCATCACAACTGCAATCGATGAAGGCGTACGTGGAGTATCCTCCGCTGCCGAGAGTACGCAGACTCTTGTGGGAGATATGGACACCATCACAATGAGAATGAATGAGAACCAGAAGATAGCTGCTGAACTTGATGACGAAACCGCAATCTTTGCGAAAATCTGATTACTTAACGAAAAGAAGCGCGCCAGAGAGAATTCTCTTTGGCGCGTTTTTTGGTGGAGTGAGAGTAATGACTGATTTAATATCTGTTGTGCACTCTTTCGGCGAAGCACATCATATCCTTCACATGAATCTCTTTGATGCGCCACTTGGGTGCTCTTATCATGCTTCTGTCATAGGTCTGCAAAAGACTTCTCGACCAGCCGGGCTCAGTTAACTGTCCGTTTTCATCAAGTAGTGGATGAACTGTAGTTACTTCATGATTTCTTCCCATACACATCTCCATTCCGCCGTTTGGGGCGATGAACAAAATCCCATGAACCTATCTATATTATAACAAAAATGTGCATTTATAGCCTTTTCAATGTGTGATAGCCAGCGGTTATATCAGGCGATAATTCTCATGTATTTTACGACTCCGTGATTTTAATGCATAATCTGATTTATCAAAACACAATACATTTCACGAGAGGAGAAAAAGTTATGAAAAAGAAAATTATTGCAACAGTACTCGGCGCATTTATGATAGTAGGAGCAATGACAGGATGCGGATCAGCAAGCACCCAGACAGCAGGAGCAGAGGTGGTAACAGCTAAGGCAGCTGACAAGGTTTACAGAACACTTGATGAGATCAAGGAAAGCGGAACAATCAACATCGGTGTTTTTTCAGACAAGAACCCATTTGGTTATGTAGATGAGAACGGTGAGTACCAGGGCTATGATGTATACCTTGCTGAGAGACTTGGCAAAGATCTGGGAGTAAAGATCAACTATGTTTCAACTGAAGCTGCCAGCAGAGTTGAATACCTTGAGACTGGAAAGGTTGACATTGTTCTTGCAAACTTCACTGTAACAGAAGAGAGAGCACAGAAGGTTGACTTCGCACTTCCTTATATGAATGTTGCTCTTGGAGTTGTATCACATGACGACAACGTGATTGAGAGTCTTGATCAGATTTCAGCTGATGATCAGGTAATTGTTATTTCAGGTACAACAGCAGAAACCTATCTTGAAAAGAACTATCCTGATATAAAGCTTCAGAAATTCGATACTTATGCTACAGCTAAGACATCTTTTGAGAATGGAACAGGAATTGCCTGGGCTAATGACAATACAGAGGTAATCGCCTATGCTATTGAGAACCCCGGATATACAGTAGGTATTCCATCACTTGGAAGTCAGGATACAATTGCACCGGCAGTTTCAAAAGGAAACAGTTCACTACTTGACTGGCTCAATGATGAAATAGTAAAGTTAGGTGATGAGAATTTCTTCCACGCTGACTATGAGGCAACTCTTATTGATACCTATGGCAAGGACTATGAGGAGACACTTGTTGTAGAAGGCGGCAAGGTTTCAGAGTGATAGACTGCTTTTGGCAAAAATACTATGAAAACATTGATATGGGAGAGCTTTCGGGCTCTCCTATATTCATGTAAATAAACAGACAGGAACTAGAAATATGAATTCCGAAGTTATTTTTGAGTATATCCCGCTTTATATTGAAGCTTTTTTTCTGACAATCAGGATAGGCTGGACAGGAATCCTGTTATCGCTGATAATAGGTATTTTTGTGGCCTTTGTTATCCATTTTAAAGTGCCGATACTATCAGCGGCTTCAAAGGTGTATGTGGAACTGTTCAGGAACACGCCGCTTTTGGTACAACTGTTTTTTATCTATTTTGGACTTCCCAAGATTGGAGTTTCAATATCTGCTGAGGTCTGCGGATCTCTTGGCCTTGGCCTTCTTGGCGGAAGCTATATGGCTGAGGTGTTCAGGAGCGGCCTTGATGGAATCCCTGTATCACAGACAGAGAGCGCGCTAGCTCTTGGACTTAACAAGAGGCAGCTCTTTTCATCAGTTATTTTCCCGGAAGCATTATCTCTCAGTATACCGGGTGTGGTTGCGAACGTGATCTTTTTGCTGAAAGAGACCAGCGTTTTTTCTGCGATAAGCCTTATGGATCTTATGTTTACGGCAAAAGACCTTATAGGACTTTACTACAATACGACAGAAGCTCTGTTTTTGCTTGTGGTGTTTTATATAATCATGCTGCTTCCCGTGTCACTTTTGGGGAATATCATTGAGAAAAAAGCAAGATTCAGAACTTTGGGAGTGTGAAGGATATGGGATTTGAAGTTTTGTTAAAAGGAAGCAATATGATAAGGCTTCTGACGGGGCTTTTGGTATCACTAAAGATAAGCTTCGTATCTGTGGCCATCAGCATTTTTCTCGGAGTGATCATAGGAATATTGATCACACTTAAAAATCCGGTATTAAACGTGATCTTCAGGGTATATCTGGAAATAGTCAGGATCATGCCGCAGATGGTGCTTCTTTTCATAGTTTACTTTGGAACAACTAAGGCACTTGGAATAAATCTTTCTGCGGAGACGGCATCGGTCATTGTGTTCTCTTTCTGGGGAACTGCCGAGATGTCAGATCTTGTAAGGGGGGCGCTTCTTAGCATACCGCTTATTCAATATGAGAGCAGCATGTCCCTGGGCCTTAATAAGCTGCAGACATACATCTATGTAATAGTTCCACAGATCATCAGAAGGATGATTCCTCTGTCCATAAATCTGATAACACGTATGATCAAAACAACCAGCCTTGTCATGATGATAGGTATAGTTGAAGTCCTAAAGGTTGGTCAGCAGATCATCGAGGCAAACAGGAAAGCATCGCCAAATGCTGCGTTTGGAATATTTCTGGTGATATTTATGCTATATTTTCTTGCATGCTGGCCAATAAGCATGCTGTCAAAACATCTGGAAAAGAAATGGGAGAACTGAGATGGAAGAAATACTAAAGGTAAATAATATAAGTAAAAGGTATGAAGACATAACAGTTTTCGAAAAAATGAACCTTTCTGTCAAGAAGGGAGAAGTGGTTGTAATAGTCGGTCCTTCCGGATGCGGAAAGAGTACTTTCCTTAGATGCCTTAATGCTCTGGAGGATATTCAGGAAGGTGAGATAATCCTTGACGGTAAAACTGTCAGCGCAGATCAAAAAGATATTGTAGAGCTACGGGAAAGAGTCGGAATGGTCTTCCAAAGCTATGAACTGTTTCCTCATCTGACAGTTCTTCAGAATCTTATGCTGGCACCTGTAAAGGTCAAGAAGAGAAACAAAAAAGAAGTTGAAAAGGAAGCTCTTGAGTTTCTTGAACGTGTAGGACTGTTATCCAAAAAAGACAACTATCCAAGGCAGCTTTCCGGTGGTCAGAAACAGAGAGTTGCAATTGTGAGAGCTCTTATCATGCATCCCGAAATCCTTCTATTGGATGAGATAACAGCAGCTCTGGACCCTGAGATGGTAAAAGAGGTTCTGGACGTAGTTTTATCACTTGCAAAAGAGGGCAGAACCATGCTCATAGTTACACATGAAATGCAGTTTGCAAGAGCAGTGGCAGATAGAATGATCTTCATTGATGAGGGTCGTATAGTTGAGGAAGGCAGTGCCGAAGAGTTCTTCGAAAGACCTAAAACGGAAAGGCTACGTAAGTTTCTTCAGACTTTCTCATACGAATTGAAAGATGCATAATTTATTATAGTTCGAAATATATTTTTTCTGATCTTCTAAGTGGTCGTGGACGTGTTTCCGTGGCCACTTCTTTTTTATGATATAGGAAATTTCTCCGAAATTCCTATATCATAAAAAGCGCTCCGCTATGGATGCGCACTCGCGCGATAGGAATATGTTGCCTTCAGCAACCGCACTCGGCGCGAGAATGTCGCAAGCGACATTCTTTCTTATTAATTCCAATCACAGCTATACAAAATAATTATAAGTCGCTATAAGGTTTGTGTAATTCTGCTCATCGCTTCACAGTGCTACAATGGCAAAAATGATAAAAACAAGAAAACGCAACACGGGAGGAATGCAGGCATGACTTACGATAACACACTGCCGGATCTTGTAGATCCGCTTGAACACATATCTAACCAACATCCATGCTTTGGAAAAGGCCCAAATCTCAACAAGGGAAGGATTCATCTTCCTGTAAGTCCAAGCTGTAATATACAGTGTGCTTTTTGTAACAGGACTAGAAATGCTGATGAGAAAAGACCCGGTGTGACGCAGGAAATCTTGAGCCCACAGGAAGCTTCGGAAATAGTTGATAAGGCGCTTACCCTTTGCCCGGAGATCACGGTTGCGGGAATTGCAGGACCGGGAGATACACTGGCAAGCGACTATGCAATAGAGACCTTCAATATCATAAAGAAAACTCATCCTGAGCTAATTAACTGCCTTAGCACAAACGGTCTTCTTCTGGAAGAAAAGGCTGAAAGACTCATTGAAGCAGGTGTAAAGACAATAACGGTTACCGTTAATGCCGTAGATCCTGAAGTTTTGCAGCACATAGTTTTGTGGATACAAAAGGACGGAGTGATCTACAGGGGAAAAGAAGGAGCGGAAATCCTTATAGCAGCTCAGAAGCGTGGCATTAAGAAGATCAAAGAGCTAGGGGCTATGGTAAAGGTAAACATGGTTCTTTGCCCGGGGATAAACGATCAGCACGTGGAAGAGGTTGCAAAGACTGTATCAGAGCTTGGAGCCGACTTCATGAATATCATCCCACTTATTCCACAGCATAAGCTAAAAGACCTTAAGGAACCCGGATGCATGGAGCTTCACGAGGCAAGACAGAAGGCGGAGAAATACATAAGGGTGTTCAGACACTGCCAGAGATGCCGTGCTGATGCAGCAGGAATTCCGGGAAAGGTTGAGATTTCTGATAAGCTATACAACTTAAAGAAGCTTAACGCAGAAAACACTTTTTCCCACGGCTGATGCAAGATAAAGAAACTTGTGACAGGAACTGCAATTGAGCAGAGGAGTTGAGATGAAATATTTGATAGCGGTGGCATCATACGATGGTGCAAATATCGATCTTCACTTTGGACATACAGGAACTTTCAGTATTGTTGAGGTTACGGATAACAAGGAGTGGGACTTTATAGGAGAAAGAGAGGTATCCCCCGGATGCAACGGAGAGTGCGATCATAACAGGATATATGAGGTTGGAGAGAGCCTTAAGGATTGTAAGTATGCTCTTTCAGCCAAGATAGGTCCCGGGGCAGCTTCGATACTAAGAAATCTAGGAATCATAGCACTGGAAATTGAGGCACCTATAGATTATGCAATTGAAAAACTGATGATCTACGACCAGAGAAAAGTAAATGCAAACAGATAAGAAATAAAGAATCGGAGGAGATGAAAAATGGCAAAGGTAGCACAGGATTTGACGCAGCTTATAGGAGGAACACCCCTTCTTAAGCCCAACAGGTTTTTGAAGGTTCATGGCTTGGAAGCAGAGCTTTATCTAAAGCTTGAGTATTTCAATCCGGCAGGTTCGGTAAAGGACAGAATTGCCTACGCAATGATAAAAGACGCTGAGGAGAGAGGAATACTTAAGGAAGGATCAACTATCATCGAACCTACATCAGGTAATACAGGCGTAGGACTTGCCTTTGTCGGAGCAATCCTCGGATATCCGGTAATCCTTACAATGCCGGACACCATGAGTATTGAAAGAAGGACTCTGGTTGCTGCTCTTGGAGCACAGGTAATCCTTACCCCGGGAGCACAGGGGATGAATGGAGCCATAAGACAGGCGGAGGCTCTTAATGCCCAGATTCCTAATTCAGTTATCCTTCAGCAGTTTGAGAACCCGGCAAATGCCAAAACTCACGAGGAAACAACAGCTCAGGAGATCTGGAACGATACCGACGGAAAAGTTGATATCTTCGTAGGCGGAATCGGTACAGGCGGAACCATTACAGGAACAGGAAGAGGACTTAAAGCCCACAACCCTGACATTAAAGTAGTCGGCGTAGAGCCCTGGGAGTCAGCTGTTTTATCAGGTAAGCCATCAGGACCTCACAGGATTCAGGGTATCGGAGCAGGCTTTGTTCCAAAGGTTCTGGGTCTGGATATTCTGGATGAGATACTTCCTATCAGAGGTGATGAGGCAATCGATGCATCAAGAGAGCTTGGAAGATATGAAGGACTCCTTGTTGGAATTTCATCGGGAGCTGCAGCCTGGGCAGGCTACCTTCTTGCAAAGAGACCTGAGAATAAGGGCAAGACAATTGTAGCACTGCTTCCTGACACAGGAGAGAGATACCTTTCAACGGATCTTTATAAATTTGGAAACAATATCTAATTCTAGGAGGAGATGAAAAATGGCATGTTATGTTGAACGTCCCAGAACAACGTGTGCTTTGGGCGGCGCGATAGCTGTGATAAATGCTTTACCCGGTGTGACACTGGTAAATCATACGGCTATTGGATGTGGTGGTAATTTGTCCGGTGCTATTTCCGGCGGAGCAGGCAACATGGGTGATGGAGTTTTTGCAGGCTCGCATATGCCAAGCTCAGCAGTTGGAGAAAAAGAAGTAGTGTTTGGCGGGGCTGACAGACTTACAGAGGAAATTACAAATGCCCTGGATGTAATCGATGCTGAGCTATTCGTGGTAGCAACAGGCTGTATGACTGAGATGATAGGTGATGATGTTGAAGCTGCCGTAAGAAAGGTTCAAAATCCCAGAAAGCCGGTTATATCTATCAGTACTCCTTCCTTTAAGGGTGATGCCTATGCGGGCTACGAAATAATTCTTGATGCGATCTTTAACAAGTTCATTCCAAAAGCAGAGAAAAAGGAAGAGAAGCTTGTAAACATCTTCGGAATCGTGCCCGGATTCGATCCTCTTTTCAGAGGTGATTTAAGAGAGATAAAAAGACTTCTTGAAAGACTTGGACTTAAGGTAAACACCTTCTTTACAGCAGACCAGACCTTTGACAATGTACTTAATGCTTCTAAGGCATCTCTCAATATTCTTCTTTCACCTGTTTGGGGAACAACAGTTGTAAAGAATTTCGAGGAAGTACATGGAACTCCTTACTTCCAGACAACACTTCCAATCGGTGCGCTTCAGACAGCGAGGTTCCTAAGAAAGCTATCAGAGCATATAGATATTGACCCGGCGCTCCTGGAAGAGGTGATCAAAACTGAGACAGATGAGTATTATGAAGACTTCATAAGGGCGTCAGATACAATCGCCAATAGGCAGTGGTTCTTTTACTCAGCAACAGTTACTAATTCCAACTATGCGATTCCCCTTGGAGAGTTCTTATACAAGGAACTTGGCTGGCATCAGGAGGATACCTTTGTTACAGATCAGCTAAAGCCCATAAAGAAAAGAGCTCTTGTAAAAGCTTTTGATGAAACCGACTTTGGTTCAAAGCTCACACTTGATACAGATACCCAGAGAATAAGCAGAACTCTTAATAAGACGAGGCCAAGAAATCAGGGACAGAGATACTGGGATAACAAGACTCCATTCTTCCTTCTGGGCAGCAGCCTTGACAGGGCAACAGCTGCTGAAGTCGGCGGAGTTGCACTTCCTGTCAGCTTCCCGCTTAGCTCAAGGCTCATAACAACCAGAGGTTATGCAGGCTTTAGGGGCGGACTTGCACTTGTAGAAGATATTTACAGCACATTACTTGGATGATAGGGAGGAGAATGCGAAATGGCTGAAATTCAAGATAAAGAAAAAAATTACTATACCGCTGCGATGCCTCCTGTTAGAGATACCAGGCTGCAGATTGCAGATACGTTCCACGGATGTTCCTGTGAAATGTCTGACTGTCTAAGGTCCGGCTGTTCACTTAAAAAGAACAGAACCTTCTGGCAGACCAATGCATGCCAGATGTCACTTACACTGATGATGTGCTCAACAGTTCAGAATTCGGTCATCGTTATGCACGGTCCAATAGGATGCGGTACACAGCTTCACGGCCTTTCCGCCAATGCGGCAAAGGGTAAGGCTACAAGAGGGACACCGGATCAGAAACCTCCGGTATGGCTTACAACAAACCTTGGCGAGACTGATGTAATTAACGGTGGCGAGAAAAAGCTCCAGGAGACAATAGAGTATGCGGACAGAACCTACAGACCTGAGATAATCTTCGTCATTGCAACCTGCGCACCAAACATTATAGGAGATGACGTTGAGAAAATCGTCAACATAACAAACGATACCTGCGCAGCTCAGGTCACAGCACTTCACTGTCCGGGCTTCAGATCAAGAGTTGTATCATCTGCCTACGACAGCTTCTATCACAGTCTTATCAGACATATAGGGTTTAAGCCGATTCCGTATAAGGATTATGTTCCAAATAACCCGGCAGATCCTTCCGCAGAGCTTGGAGATGCAATCTTTGATTACAAGGTAAAGCACACGGTAAATCTATTTAACGCCACATCCATAGGGCCTCAGGATGAAGCAGAGATAGTGAGACTTCTTAATGCCCTGGGACTTAACGTTAGGATCTATGCTGAGTATTCAAGCGCCGATGACTTCAGAATGCTTCCTTTCGCAGCTCTTAACGTGAGCCTTTGTAACATGCATGACGACTATATGCTGAAGTTCCTTGAGCAGGAATACCACATGCCTTACATCATTGAAGGAATGCCAATCGGTCCTGATCAGACAAGGAAATGGCTTGTAGCTATAGGTAAGTTCTTTGGTCTGGAAAAAGAGGCTGAGCTTCTTGCAGATTATGAGGAGAAAAAGCTTACTGAAGCGATTGAACCTCTGATTCCTTCATTCAAGGGAAAGAGAGTACTTCTTGGAGGCGGCGCGGTGAGAGTTGCAGCAGAAGCAATCGCTCTTAATAGGATCGGACTTGATATAGTCAGCATCAGAGGCTACAACATCGATTCCAACGCTAATCCGGTATTTGATGACCTGGGAGATGAGCTTCCTGATGTACCACTTACAGTAAGTAATCAGGCTTACGAATTTGTAAACCAGCTACTGCAGAACAAGCCTGATCTCGTTATAACCCATAACGGATCTCTGGGAATTCCCGCAAGACTTGGATTTCCTGCAATACAGCTCTTTGATGTGGGAGCATCGTATTTTGGATATACAGGCTTTTACAGCCTTGCAAAGCGCATAAGATTTGCTCTTGAAAATAACAACTATGCCGAAAACATCGCAAAGCATGCGCGCCTTCCGTACAGGAAGGAATGGTACGAAAAAGATCCATTCACATATCAGAAGGATTAACGATAAGAAAGAGGAGAATGAAAAATGGCAAAGTACAGACAGATCGCTATTTACGGAAAAGGCGGCATAGGTAAATCAACTACTACCCAGAACCTTACTGCAGGCCTTGCCGAGCGTGGCAAAAAAGTAATGGTTGTTGGATGTGACCCCAAGGCAGATTCCACAAGACTTCTTCTTGGAGGACTTGCCCAGAAGACAGTTCTTGATACTGTAAGAGCTCAGGGCGAGGATGATATCGAACTTGAAACAATCGTAAAGACAGGTTATAAGGGAACTCTTTGTGTGGAGTCCGGCGGACCTGAACCCGGTGTAGGATGTGCAGGACGAGGAATCATAACATCCATTTCAACTCTTGAAAACCTTGGTGCTTATGAGGAAGAAGACCTGGATTTCGTATTCTATGATGTCCTTGGAGACGTTGTTTGCGGAGGCTTTGCAATGCCTATCCGTGAAGGTAAGGCAAAAGAGATCTACATCGTAGCAAGTGGCGAGATGATGGCTCTTTATGCTGCCAACAACATCGCTAAAGGTATTGCAAGATATGCCCAGTCCGGAGAAGTAAGACTTGGCGGAATCATCTGCAACTCAAGAAACGTAGATAATGAGAAAGCTCTTTTAACAGCATTTGCAAAAGAGCTGAATACAAAGCTCATCTACTTTATCCCAAGAAACAACATCGTTCAGCATGCGGAGATAAGAAAGCAGACCGTTATAGAGTTTAAGCCCGATGCTCCACAGGCAGAGGAATACAGACAGCTCGCAGATGCGATCATCAATAATACTGACTTTACGATACCAACACCTATGACTCAGGAAAGACTTGAAGAGATACTGTTTGAGTTTGGCCTTATGGATATTCCTGAATATGTAATCTGATATGAAAATCACCCGATTAGGAGGAGAGAAAAATGAAAAAAATATTAGCGCTAGCCCTTACAGGAGCTTTAACACTGTCTATTGTTGCCTGCGGAACTGCTGTTTCCGGAAATACTGCCGCTGAAAATACTGCCGCTGAAAATACTGCGACAACCCAGAGTGAATCTAATGAGAGCACGGCTGATGCAGGAAAGACTACCGAAGTAGAAGTTGCAGATTACTCTACATTATCTGCCGATGAGCTTGATAAGTTATACAGCGAAGAGGCTGCAAGCAAAACCACTATTCATATAGGCTACAGCGGAGGTCTTTGCCAGGTTGCCCTTCCGGTTGCACAGCACTATGGATTCTTTGAGGATGAAGGTCTTACTACAGAGCTGACCTCTTCTGAAGATTCAAGAGATGCACTTGCTGCCGGCAAGATTGACACCGCAGCTGGAATGATAGCCCAGTGGCTTACATCAGTTCAAAACGGCGTTGATATCAAGTTCACCCTGGGACTTCACACAGGCTGTGCTGCAGCAGTGGTCCTTCCTGACTCAGAGTATCAGGGCTTTGAAAAGGGCATGAAGATTGGATTTGTAGGTGCCTTCGGCGGTGTTTACCACAACATTGCCAACAGATTTGTGGCCCATGATGGCTTTACAGAGGAGGATTTCACCTGGCTTGGATTTGATGACAGTGCAGTACTTCTTGCTCTTCAGGATGGAGAGGTTGATGCAATAGTTGTCAGCGAGCAGCTTTCCAAGAATTGGGAAAAAGAGGGAAAGGTAAGACAGATAAGATCACTTACAACAGACGATGATTTTAAGGATGAAGCATGCTGCGTACTTGGTATTTCAGGAAAGTTCCTGGAGGCAAATCCTGTTGCCAGCTACAAGATCTCAAGAGCAGTTTACAACGCTTCAAACTGGCTTGCTGAGAGTGAAGCTAACAGAGCTGATGCAGCAAAGATGCTTATCGAGAATGGATACATTTCCGGAACAGAGGAATATGCACTTGAGCTTCTCAACTACTATAAGTTTGGTTTAACACCTGAAGTTACCGAGAAATCACTTTATGACTCGGTCGATGAGTACACGAAGCTTGGAGTTCTTGATAAAAACGCAGACGCAGAAGCATTTAAGAAAAAAATCTATTACGCTTATAAATTCTAAGAGGAGGGGAACCTGTGGCCGAGCATATTTCACTACAACAGCTGCATGATCTTGAGGCAGAAAGAAATAAAAAGTCAACACTCCAATTGACCATAGACAGGATAGTGGCTGCACTTCCCATTTTTGCCGGGATACTTCACATAGCTGAATATCTTTTTATTCCAAATTATGGAATGAATACCTGTACTTATGTGTACGCTTATTTCCTTGGAATCGGTGTACTTATCTGGATCATTCTGTACGTTATATCTTTTTTCAGATCAACACTTTATGAAAAGCTCCATTACAAATCAGCACTGTATACAGTTCTTTTCCTGCTTCTGATGGCTTATGATCTTTTGACCTTAAAGAGTGGAAGACTGATAATGCCATATTTTCCGTGGCTGGATAAGATAATCAATTCCATAATAGCTGACAGGATAAAGCTCCTTGACAGTGCATATCATTCCTTAAAGCTTTTGTTCACCGGTTATTTAGGAGGTGTAGCTGCAGGTCTTGTGTGCGGAATAGGCGCCGGTTGGTCCAAGAAGATCAGGTACTGGATAAATCCTTTTGTAAGGATTTTGGGCGCCATTCCAACCACAACCTATATGCCGATCATCATGATCCTTGCAACATCTCTTTTCGGAGGAAGTGCTTTCCTTATCGGTCTTGGAGTGTGGTTCCCTGTTACAGTATCTTCTCTTACAGGTGTAAGCAACATCAATTCTCATTATTATGAGGTAGCTCAGACTCTCGGAACTTCAAAGCTGGGTATTCTGTTCAGAGTAGTAATACCTGCCGCTATGCCTACAGTATTTGGAGGTCTTACACAGGGTATGAGCGTTGCCTGCATCACACTTATGGCTGCTGAGATGATGGGCGTTGAATCCGGACTTGGCTGGTATATCAACTGGCAGAAGGGCTGGGCAGAATTCGGAAAGATGTACGGAGCAATAATAATAATCTGTTTCATCTTTGTTATCGTAAACAGCCTTCTTAATGTAATTAAGGGAAGAGTACTCAGATGGCAGAAAGGAGAGGCCTGATGGATAAGGGACATATAGAAATAAACGGCGTTACCAAGATATTCAGAAGGACTGACGGAATAGAGACTCTGACTGCCCTTGATAATGTGAACCTTGATATCAAACCAGGGGAGTTTGTATCATTCGTAGGTTCAAGTGGTTGTGGTAAATCCACAATGTTAAGGATCATTGCGGGACTTGAAGTGCCTACCATTGGAAAGGCTATATGTGACGGTGAGGAGATAACAGGCACCAGTTCAAAGAGAGGCCTGGTTTTCCAGGATCATGCTCTTTTCCCCTGGCTAACTGTCTGGGATAACGTATTATTCGGACTTAAGTCAACAGGAAAGGGAAAAGAGAAGCAGGAGCTGGCGGAATACCTTCTAAAGCTGGTAGGACTTGAGAACTTCAAAAAGTCCTATCCCTACCAGCTCTCGGGAGGTATGTCCCAGAGAGTTGCTCTTGTAAGAGCTCTGGCTAATGAGCCGGATGTACTTCTTTTGGATGAGCCTTTGGGAGCCTTGGATGCTTTCACCAGAATGAGTATCCAGGATGTGCTCATTGACCTTTGGAAGGAGAGAAACAACACTATGATCCTTATAACCCATGATGTGGATGAGGCAATTTACCTATCCCAGAGGGTTGTGGTCATGTCTCCGAGACCGGGACGTGTCATTGAAAATCTTAAGATTGAACTTCCTTACCCAAGGAACAGGAGTGATCTTAATTTTACTTATTACAGAAATCACATTTTGGAACAGCTTGATTTTGCACATAAGGCTGGCCAGATTGAATATGTGATCTAAAAAATGAAAAAAATATTGTGAGGGACAAAAACCATGAAGAACAAAACTGTTTCTATTTCTACTGTTATATTAGGACTTTTGGCGGCAGTTGGACCAAGGACACTTTTTCCTGTCTGCAGCGCTGCTGAAATGAAAATGAGATGCTACTATACAGCAAATGCAGAGCTTGTCGTTGGAATACTGGCAGCTGCAGTCGGAGCCGCTTTATTATTCGTTGCGGACAGAAAGCTCAAGATCGCATTATCAGCCGGCGTAGTAATCCTTGGCCTTCTTATTCTTCTTTTCCCAACTGCTATTACCGGTGTATGCGGAAATCCGATGATGCACTGCGTTTCATTGACTAAGCCATCACTTATCGTGATCGGAGTATTAGAGACTTTTACAGGCATAGCATCAGTAATCTTTAGCATTCAGACAGAAACTACTGAAATTGGATTGAAGGTAAAAAAACTTGCGAATAACTAAAATTGCACTAAGGAAAATTATAAATGACAGAACCGGTGGAGTGGCAGCTCTTATTTTTGCTGTCGTTTTATCTTTTACCATTTTTGTCGGACATATTCTCTCTTACAGCCTTTCTGTAGGTTCGAGTAACCTTAAGGACAGGCTGGGAGCAGATATAGCAGTGGTTCCCAAGGGGCAGGAGGAAAGCTACCAGGGGATACTTCTTAGCGGAGAACCGGTAGAATACTCCATTGAGCGCAGCCTTGAGGATGACATACGGGCTATTGAAGGGGTAAAAGAAGTAACACCGGTGGTATATCTGGCTAGCCTTGCAGCCACCTGTTGTTCGGCTCCTGTCCAGATCATAGGCTATGATCCTGAGACTGATTTTGTTACGACGCCCTGGATATCTGAAAGGTATACCAAGAGCTATAGCGAAGGAAATCTCGTTATCGGAAGCAACATCGCAGTTGATGATAATAATGAGCTGTCCTTTTTCGGAAGAAAGTACGGAGTAAAGGCGAAATTAAACAAGACCGGCACAGGAATGGATAAATCTGTTTATGTTACCTTCGATGTGATGGAGCAGATGATTAAAGATGCCAGGGATAAAGGCGTTGAATTCGGAGACAGCCTATCGGAGGATACAGGCGAAAAGATAACTGCTAAATACGTCTCAGCGTTTCTTGTAAGAGTTGATCCAACTGCTAATCCTGAATATGTTTCAGCTCTTATTCTCAGAAATATTCCGGCAGGCGTTGTTCAGAGCAGAAATGTTATCTCGTCGGTCACAGACGGTATTGGACTTATCTCAAAAGTTATTGCCGTTATCATAATCGCAGCAATGATCCTTATCACCATTGTCACTGCGGTTTTGCACCTGTTCAGGGCAAACGTGCGGAAAAAAGAATGGGCGACTTTCAGGATGATGGGAGCTTCTGATAACTGGATATCAGCGCTCATTGTTACTGAGACTACCCTGCTTTCTCTTATAGGTGCTGTTGTTGGAATTGGCCTCGGAGCTCTGATTATCTTTTCATATAGTGAGTACATTTCGCTTCAGATTGGCCTTCCATATATTACGCCGGGGTCTTTTGATATATTAAAAGCTATATTTCTTAGCCTGGGATTTACTGCGATAAGTGGCGTGGTTCCTGGGATTATTGCAGGAATAGCCGCAGGTGAGACCGAGTGCTATGAACTAATGCGCGAAGGAGAAGTTTAAAATGGCGATTGTCGCAAGTAGCGTTGTCAAAGAATATAAAAGAAGAGAAAAGAAGTTCAGAGCGGTAGATGATGTCAGCATCGAAGTACCAAAAGGAAAGATAACAGTAGTTATGGGACATTCAGGCAGTGGGAAGAGCACGCTGATAGGAATTTTGTCCGGAATGATAAGACCTGAAGCCGGGGTTGTATCAATAGATGGAAAAGATATACAGGATAAGAGCAACAGGCAAAGGGATAAGATAAGAGCTGCGACGATTGGAATGATACCTCAGTCCCAAAGCCTTATCGGAGGCCTTACCGTCTATGAGAACATAAAGCTCCAGTCAGCATTTTCTAAAGCCGGGACGGATTCTGATGGAAAAGCCCTGGATGATATGATTGGTGACTTAGGACTTAGTGAAGTCAGGAATATGCTTCCGCACAGGCTTTCCGGGGGTGAAATGAAAAGAGCTGCAATAGCAAGAGCTCTGTCGGGAAATCATGACTACATTTTTGCAGACGAACCCACAGGGGAGCTTGACAGTGAGAACTCCGATCGTGTAGTTAATGCTTTTCGGAAAAAAGCTGATGAAGGAAAGGGAATACTTATTATAACCCATGACAGCCTTGTGGCTGAAAAGGCAGACATACTGTATCACATGGAAAATGGAACACTTAGTAAATAACTGTTAAAACTTAATGGTTTAGGGCTATAATAAGAATAATTTGACGCGATGGGAGGCAACACCTATGAAGAACAGCTTTGATGTACTGATCGACAGGCGGGGAACATCATGCCTTAAGTATGACTTTGGTATGGAGAGGAAGGGACGTGACGACCTTCTTCCGCTTTGGGTAGCGGATATGGATTTCAGACTTCCTGATGAGGTTATAGAAGATCTGCAAAAGAGGGTGAGTCATGGAATCTTCGGATACACGGACCCAAAGGATGATTACTATGATGCCCTGAATCGCTGGTTCTCAAAAAGGCATGGTTATACTGTTGACAGGCAGTGGAATATTATAACTCCCGGCGTTGTCTATGCTATTTCTATGGCTATAAGAGCCCTTACAAAAGAGGGTGACAGCATCCTTATACAGCAGCCTGTCTATTATCCCTTTGCAAGCATGGTAAAGCTTAATAACAGAAATGTTGTGAATAATCAGCTGGTATTCAATAAAGAAGCCGGAAGATATGAGATTGATTTTGACGATCTTGAAAAGAAGATAAAAGAAGAAAAGGTAAAGATGGTTCTTTTCTGCAGCCCTCACAATCCGGTGGGAAGAGTGTGGACCAGGGAGGAAATTCTAAGATTTGCAGATATATGCAAAGAAAATGATGTATATATTTTCGCAGATGAGATTCATGCGGATTTTGTTTATGAGGGGCATAAGCATATATCATTTATGACTTTGGACGATGAGTATAGAGAAAAACTCATAGTCGGAACATCTCCAAGCAAGACCTTCAACATAGCGGGACTCCAGATTGCAAATATATTTGTTCCAAATGAGAGCGTAAGAGATGCTCTGAAAAAAGAGAACGACGCAGCAGGCTATAGCCAGTGCAATGCGATTGGGCTGACGGCAACAACATCTGTTTATACAAAGGGTGAACAGTGGCTAGATGAGCTTCTTCGGTATCTTAAGGGAAATGTGGATTATGTCCGCAGCTTTTTGCAGGAGAAGCTTCCGCGGGTCAAACTCATCGAACCTGAAGGAACATATCTTATCTGGCTTGATTTTTCTGAGATAGTGAAAGACCACAAAGAGCTTGAAAAGCTTATAGTAGATAAGGCTCATCTTTGGCTTGATCCGGGAATCATCTTCGGAAGAGAGACAGCTCTTTTTGAAAGAATCAATATCGCAGCGCCCAGGGCTACCATTGAAAAGGCACTTGAACAGTTGTGCGCAGCAGTGATCGGTCATAAGTGAGCAAAGAATTATCTGAAAGAATACCAATATACTGATGAAATGAAAATATGGGCATGAGGAGCGGTAAAGTATGGATTGTAGTGGTTGTAATAAATGCAAAGTGGCTGTATGCAGTATAGATACAAAGTGTCAGCTATTGGACAGAAGTTTGATGGATCAGTGGGGAGCTGTCAGTTTTCCTATATATCAGACTGCAACATTTGCGCATCCCGGTCTTGGAGAGAGTACCGGCTATGACTATACAAGGATGCAGAATCCTACGCGAAAGCAGCTGGAGACTATTGTTGCAAACCTTGAAAATGGTAAGGATGCAATTGCGTTTTCAAGCGGAATGGCTGCCATAGCAACTGTTATGGAACTGTTTGAGCCCGGCGACCACTTCATTATTGATGAGGACCTTTACGGAGGAAGTATCCGTCTTTTTAACGAGATAAGTAAAAAGAATGGTCTTGAATACACTGCCATCAGCTTAAGCAATGAAGATCCTACACCTTTCATAAAAGAGAATACTAAGGCAATTTATCTTGAAACACCAACCAATCCGATGATGAATGTCACTGATATTCAAAAGCTTTCTGCTATAACAAGAGAAAAGAAGCTGCTTCTCATTGTAGACAACACCTTCTTATCTCCGTATTTCCAGAATCCCCTTGATCTTGGCGCTGACATCGTCATTCATTCGGGAACCAAGTTTCTTGGCGGACACCACGATACCATCGGAGGTTTTGTGGTGGTCAAAGATGAGGAGATTGATGAGAGACTGCGCTTTATTTATAAGACAACAGGCGCCGGCCTTAGTCCTTTTGACAGTTGGCTTATCTTAAGGGGAATAAGAACCCTTGCGGTAAGGCTTGAAAGAGCCCAGGAAAATGCCTTAAAACTTGCACAGTTCCTTAAGAATAACAAGCATGTTACTAAGGTTATCTATCCGGGACTTCCTGAGCATCCGGGCTATGAGATCATGAAAAAGCAGGCCAGAGGCTTTGGTGCGATGATCACCTTTGAGGTTGAGTCAGAAGAATTTGCGAGAAAGATCTTGAATAATGTGCAACTTATCTACTTCGCAGAAAGCCTTGGTGGAACAGAAACACTTATCACATATCCGATAACTCAGACTCATGCCGATGTTCCAAAAGAGGTTCTTGAAAAGAACGGAATAAGCGGAAGACTCCTGAGACTTTCCGTGGGAATTGAGGGAATAGAGGACCTGATAAAAGAATTCACCAGAGTTTTCGAAGCATGAAAGAAATAAATATCTATATGTAAAAAAAGAAGTGGGAAATCCTTCGTGATTTCCTACTTCTTATATACAATATGAAGCGCCTGATCTTGTGTCATGCTATCTTCATTTCTTCAAGCTTTTGAAGTATGGCATCTGAGAGGCTCTTGTGTCCTTTTTCGTCCATGTGCTCGTCATCTACATGACTTGGGGAGGCAAAGTCTGAAGCTGCCAGGAATCTGTTACCCCTGCGCCTTGCAATGCCTTCGTATTCTGCCTTAAGCTTTTTGCTGGTTTCTACTGAATTTTCGTCAAACTCAGGATCTTTTTCCGGGTTCCAGACTTCGTCTCCAAGACTTATAGGTGATACTACAAGTATGTTCTCTGGCTTTATGTACTTCTCAAGTTCGTTAAGGCAAAGCTCAAGACCTTTGCCTATAGTGTGTGAATTAGCGTTAAACATCTTTTTGCAATCATTGGTGCCAAGCATGATTATCGCTGCATCTAAGGGATAGTTACTCTCAATTGCCAGTGGAAGGATCTCGGCACCCTTCCTGAAAGGACGGAGCTGATCGTCAAAAACGGTAGTTCTTCCGCAAAGACCATCCTCTATAAGCCGCGCATCTTCAAGCTTTTCCTGCACAAGGCTTGTCCATCTTACACCCCAGGGATATCTTTCCTTGGTTCCCGGTATAAGTCCCCATGTATTTGAATCTCCAAATGCCAGTATATTTCCCATAACATTTACCTCATAATCACACTAATACCTATGTTTTCGATAATATAATTATGATTTATCATGGCATCTAAGTAAAATATCCAAATCTGATAGTCAGATATAAAAATCACTTATCGTTTCATTGTGAATTAAGCATGGAATAGATTTTGAACTAAGCAATAAATGTGTATCACAGGCGGAGATTTTCTGATATTATCAGTAGGTGAGTCTTTAGTGAAAGGATAGTTCTTTTTTTGTTATGAAGTTATTTGTAAAGGATAAACAATTCTACCGGATGCTCGTGGCATTCGCTCTTCCGATAGCTCTTCAGCAGCTTATCACTGTCGGTGTGAACATGGCCGACAATATCATGCTTGGTCAGCTCGGTGAAGCTCCTATGAGTGGGGCTACACTGGCTAACAATTTCATCACCATTTTTCAGATCATGTGCATGGGACTTGGAATGGGAGCCAGTGTCCTTGTGAGTCGTTTCTTTGGAATGAAGGATCAGCTTAGTATGAAGAAGTCTGTTGTCATTATGTTCAGACTCCTTTTTGTTGTGGCAACTGCTTTTTCCATCGCAACAGCTCTTTTCCCAAGTCAGATCATGAGACTGTTCACCGTTGAAGAAGAGGTAATACGTCAGGGAACCGGATATCTTCTTATTTCAATCCCCTGTTATTATCTGAACGGATATGCTGTTACATCGAGCATTATGCTGCGAAGTGTCGGAAAGGCCAATGTTCCGCTGATTTCAAGCTGCTGTTCATTCTTCATTAATATATTCTGCAACTGGGTGTTTATTTTCGGTAAGTTGGGTGCGCCGGAAATGGGTGTTAACGGTGCGGCTCTTGGAACACTTATTGCCAGAATCGTCGAGTCTAGCGTTATACTTGGCTTCCTGTTCTTTAAGGACACAAATATAGGGCTTCGCATCAGGGACCTTACGCTTTCTGTAAAAGACCTGGTGAAAGAGTACATCAGGATTTCAATTCCGGTACTTGTATCAGATACGCTACTTGGTCTTGGAAACAGCGCAGTTGCAGTTGTTATGGGGCACATCGGCGCAAGCTTTGTTGCAGCAAATTCAATTACTACAGTGGTAATGTCCCTTGCGACCGTTGTTATCCAGGGCATAAGCCAGGCAAGCTGTACAATCACAGGAATTACCCTGGGCGAAGGGAATGTGGAGAAGGCCCAGGCCCAGGGAGTTACTTTTGCAGCTCTCGGCTTTATAATCGGCGGCTTTGGATGTGCTCTGATTCTGGCTATTTCAGATCTTGTTGTGGGAGCCTACAAGATAGAGCCAGAGACAGCAGTTCTGGCAAAAGACCTGATGCATGCCCTGGCATTTGTCATCTGGTTTCAGGCAGCCAACAGTATTCTCACAAAGGGAACTCTTCGCGGGGGCGGAGATACCAAGTTCCTCATGGTTGCCGACATTATCTTTTTGTGGATATTCAGTATTCCGCTGGGAGCGCTGACAGGTCTTGTTCTTAAGTGGCCGGGATTCTGGGTTTACATCATGCTCAGAATAGACCAGTTCATAAAATGCATCATCTGCGTGATAAGACTTAAGAGCGGAAAGTGGATAAAGAGGATCAAGGCGTAGAGCCTGTCTGCATATATTCTTGAGCCTTTATGAAGGAATATATGATAAGATAGAAGAGCAATGTATTTATTGGGAAGGGTTACAAACAGGGTTACAAAATGAAACGCAATTATAAGATGATCATCAGCTATGATGGCACCAGGTTTTTCGGATGGGAGAGACAGCCAGGTAAGGATATGACCATCCAGGGGAAGCTTGAAAGCGTGCTTTCAAAAATGACAGGTGTTACTGATGGAGAAAGCGTTAATGTCATTGGCGCAGGCAGGACAGACGCGGGGGTTCATGCCAGAGCAATGACATTAAATGTATTACTGGATACGGACATGTCGGAAAGTGAGATCCAGAGCTACATGAACACTTATCTCCCGGAGGACATAAGCGTCAATGAAGTAAAAATCTGTGGGGACAGATTCCACGCAAGGTATAATGCCATTGGCAAGACCTACAGGTACACTTGCTGGTACGGGGGCTCAAAGCCTGTATTTGACAGAAAGTACGTGACAGTTCTTGATAAGGAGCCGGATATTGAAAGGATGATAAAGGCTTCTGAGTATCTTATGGGCTCCCATGATTTTAAGAGCTTCTGCGGCAATACTCGCATGAAGAAGTCCACGGTCAGGTGTGTTGATAACATTAAGATTGAAAAGAGCGGGAATTATATCAGACTGTATTTCCATGGTGACGGATTCTTACAGAACATGGTTAGAATCCTGACAGGAACGCTATTGGAAGTGGGTTATGGAAATATAGAGCCTGAGCAGGTAAAAGAGATCCTGGAAGCCTGCGACAGGCAAATGGCAGGGCCGACAGCAAGACCGGAGGGTCTCTGCCTCATGAAAGTGGATTATTGATTTGGAGAGGGCTGAGAGCACTTGACGAGGTACTAACGAGTCTGGTGCGAATGTATTTATATTATTTCTTACGGAGAGGGTGTATGGAAAAAAAACTATCAATTTATTTTCTTAGGACAATTCTGACTTTTTCTTTGGTAACATTTGTTTTCTTATTCAATTCTGTTGATTCTAATGCAGCGGGAACAGGCTACGTATCCATATCATCAGCTACAATTAGCGGTGGAAATGTGGTTGTTACAGCTTCTGCAGCTGATCTTCCTGACAGTGACGATGGCTTATATTATCTTTATGCTGAAAAGACATATCAGGATACTCCTTCGGGAGCAGCTGTTGCGACTGCGCCTGTAGGAGCAGTCGCAACCTTTGTTTTTCCTCTGGGCTATGGAACAGCACAGTGCCATCTTTATGAGAAATTTCAGGTGGCAGTAATTCAGGGCGGAGCCGTTGTACCTCTCTGTGCTGCAAGATATATTTCTAATCCGGAGGCTCTTGCCGGAGTTCACCTTGCAAAAAAGAATACCGGTAAAAAAGGTCTTATCCTAGATGGAGCAAAGATTGGTAACGGAAATACTGAGGTCCTTTCTCTGGGAGTACAGCAGGCTGCTTATAATATCAACCTCGAGGATGTTATAGGCGGAAACAAGGCGATTGCGTATAACTATAACGGTAAGACCTACTTTTTTGATTCAGCTTATCTTAGTCAGTACGATCACTGCGTAAAGACCACGACTTCTCAGGGCATGAGCCTTACAATGGTGCTTCTCAACCCTTATGCAAAGGGAGAGGAGTATATGATTTCTCCATACTCCAGAAACGGACTTGGGAGATCCAACTATTATATGATGAATACTTCTGAAGACTCCGGGCTTGAGGCTTTGGAAGCAGTGGTAGCATTTTTGGCAAACAGATACAACGGCAAAAATGGTGTAGGACAGGTCGATAACTGGGTCATCGGAAATGAAGTAAACGCCCGGGATATCTGGAACTATACAAGAAACATGGATATTGCAACTTATGCAAGACTATACGCAGATTCCCTCAGGGTTTGCTTTATGGCTATACGCAGCCAGAATTCCAATGCAACAGTTTGCCTGAGTCTTGATAATGAGTGGAATACCGTGGCAGGCGGGGCAAATTATACAGCAAGGTCTACGCTGGAATATGTAAACGCCTATATGATTACAAATGGTAATTTTGACTGGGCTCTGGCTATTCATCCCTATAATTATCCTATGAACTGGACCAGTTTCTGGACACCAAAGAGCGTCCAGACCGCATCAATGGTGGTACATTCAATTGATACGCCATTTCTTACCATGGAAAACATTGAGCAGCTGACGGACTACATGTGTCTTTCTTATATGAGAAATACCAAGGGACAGGTCAGGGATATACTGCTTACTGAGGTGGGATACTCATCAACCCAGGGAGAAGAGGCACAGGCAGCGGCCATAGTTTACGCCTATTACAGGACAATGACCAATCAATATCTCGATATGATCGTGTTTAACAGACAGACAGACTTTCCACTTGAGGTAAAAAGCGGGCTTAGCGTTGGTCTTACCCATCAAAACGGCGTTCCGAAGAAGGCTTTTGAATTCTATGCAAACATGAATGGAGCCCAGGCCGCAAATTATAAAAATTATGCAGCCGCATATGCAGGAATCACGGATTGGAACAGTGCGATGCATGCCCGCTAAGCCAGTACTGGTGCGGGTTTAATAGAATATTTATAAAGGTTAAAAAAGAATTAAATAACCATTGCTACTATCGATTAATTATCCTCCAAAAGTCATAATTATTTATATAAAAAATTCTTGGTTGGAGGATGCAAAAATGAAAAAACGGACTTTTTCAATGCTGGTTTCTGTGGGGGTAGCACTAATTCTTTTATTTACCGGCCTTTTCTGGAAATTTGATATCAAAGCTTTTGCGTCTGATGTTTCCTCCAAAGATATTGTTGTAAATAATGAATATACGATTCCTGACAGCTTTGACTGGTGTACATACTATGTTGTGGTAGCTACAAATAATACCGGAAAAGATATTTGCATCAGCGCAGATTTCGTTGCTCTTGATAATAACGGCAATGTTGTTTCCAAGGTTAACGACTATACGGAAGCAGTCAGGAAAGATCAGCAGTTTATCCTGTACGGACAGTTCCTTAACACGGAGATTAAAAAAGCGGTTAAATATCAATATGTATTTAACGTATCCGAGACTGACAACTGTACCTACAACTCTGTAGACCTGGATACATCAAAGATTGGCGGATGCATAGAGGTATCTGCTACCAATTATTCCTCAAAGGACATTCAGGGAGTTGGAGTAAGGACAGTCTTCTTAAAGAATGGCAGACCGGTGGCTTTTGATACAGTCAACATCGCAGATGTGGGATATGTCTTCCACGGTGGCAGCACCAATTCTCAGGTTATAGGCTACAATGCGGGAACTTACGACGATTACATCATGACTTATACATCAGCCGGAAACGGAGAACTTATCGATTTCTAAATATCAGTTGCTTCAGAACGCAGGGAATTATCCCTGCGTTCTTTTTATATCACAAAAGTTACCATTCACGGTGTATATAGATCATCAAACTGCGCTCTCCACCAAAAACTCTTGCGAGAGCGAGGGGCTTTTGATGAGAGCGCGTTAGAAGATAACTAAACCGTGAATGGTAACAAAAAACTCCTTTTTGACTTGTCAAAACTATGCTATACTTAGATTTGGTTACATGTCATTGAAATGAGAGAGATAATATCATGGCTCAAAGTAAAGATGTTAAGCAGTCTGGTAAAACGTACAGCAAAAGAATTACATATCTGCGCAGGATGATTTTGGGAACTGTGGCTGCAGCCTGTCTTATTCCTATCTGTATCTGTATTATTCTTGCAATCAGATATGATCGCCTGAAATCTGAATACGAACAGAACAGGGCGGATCTGGACTGGTACAGAAATCGCTTCGGAACTGAGATGGAGATTCTTGGTGAGGGTGCGGCGAACGCCGGAACGGTACAGGCAATTGGCGGTTTGGAAACAGAGGAAATACCTGCATCCGGTGATATTACGGAGATTGAATCCGATTATGCTTCACAGATTACATCCGGGGCTCAGGATCCTGAGGATATTCAGGGGACAAGATATGTATATCTTACCTTCGATGATGGCCCCAGTTCTTCAACTGAGGAGATCCTGGATATTTTAAATAAGTATGATGTGAAGGCTACCTTTTTTGTCTGTGGTAAGCCTGATTCGAGATATACCGATCTGTACAAGAGAATAGTAGATGAGGGACATACTTTGGGTATGCACTCCTACAGCCACAAGTACAGTACTATCTATGAATCCCTTGAGTCTTTCAAGGCGGATCTGGATAAACTTCGTATTTTCCTTTATGAAACAACAGGAGTCTGGGCAAAGTACTACAGATTCCCAGGAGGCAGCTCCAATACAGTAAGTCAGGTCGATATGAAGGAGCTGGTTGACTATCTTAATGACGGTGAGATCACATTTTTTGACTGGAATGTATCTGCCGGTGATGCCACTACAGGTGCTACGAAGTCAACCATAGTAGGAAACGTTGTTAATAATGTTCCAAGATTTAAGCATTGCATAGTTCTTTTACATGATGCTGCTGATAAAAAGAGCACTGTAGAAGCTCTTCCCGAGATCATTGAAGCGATTCAGGGAATGGATGATACTGTGATAGTTCCGATAACAGATGATACGTTACCGGTTCAACATATCAAATATTAAGATTCAAAAGAGTGAATGGAGGATATCAAGATGGGATTTTTTTCTGAGCTGAAAAATGACCTTTCTCAGGCGGTCAACACATTGATGCCTGATGATAAGGAAGCTAATCTTGATAAAGACAAGGCTGGGGAAGCAACTTCAGATAAGCCTGAAAAGGTTGATATCGATAGCATGCTTAATCGTCTTGACGATATCAAGCTTGATGGGGCTAATGGGGAAAATGTAGTAGTACCTGAGGCAGAGGCTGCGGTTGAAGAAATCGTGGAGCCTGTAGTAGCAGAAGAGCCAGTTGAGGCACCTGTGAAAGAGAAAAAGAGTGCTATGGAGACTATTGCTGAGTTAAAGAACAGCAAGTCTGAGGAAGAAGAACTTAAGGAACTGGAAGAGATGATTGAGGAGCAGACAGAGGAAGAGACCAAAGTCGAAGAGCCTGCTTCCGCAATCGAAGCTATCAGTGAGTCAAAAGTTGCTGAGTATGCCGCAGAAACAGCTGCAGCATCAGAATATACAAATGATAATGGGGGATATGAAACTATGGATTTCGAACAGCAGACACCAACAGATGAGACAGCTAGCATTACTGAAGGTATGGTCATTAACGGTGACATACAGACAACCGGATCTCTTGAACTTATAGGAAAGATCACAGGTAACGTTAAGTGCCTTGGAAAGCTTAACATCACAGGAGACATAACAGGTGATTCTGATGCAGCAGAGATCTATGCTGAGTCAGCAAGAATTACCGGTGAGATTAGAAGTAAGGGCAGCGTTAAGGTTGGCCAGAGCACTGTAATCGTTGGTAACATCTTTGGTTCAAGTGCTGTTATTGCAGGTGCTGTAAAGGGTGACATCGATGTTCACGGTCCTGTAGTCCTTGATACAACAGCTATCGTAATGGGTAACATCAAGTCTCAGTCAGTACAGATCAACAACGGTGCTGTTATCGAAGGTATGTGCTCACAGGCTTATGCTGATGTTAATCCTTCAGAGTTCTTTGAGACTCTTAAAAACAGATAATAGATTGAATATTGGAGCGTAAAATGAGAATTTTATTGAAACTTAGCGGAGAGGCTCTCGCAGGAGAAAAAAAGACCGGCTTTGATGAGAATACTGTAAGAAAGGTAGCTCTTCAGGTCAAGAAGCTTGTGGATGACGGAACAGAAGTAGGAATCGTTATCGGCGGAGGCAATTTCTGGAGAGGCAGGAGCAGCGAGAACATTGATCGTACAAAGGCTGATCAGATCGGAATGCTTGCTACAGTCATGAACTGTATATATGTTTCTGAGATATTCAGAAGTGTTGGCATGATGACAAACATTCTTACACCTTTTGAAGTTGGATCCTTTACAAAGCTCTTTTCCAAAGACAGAGCTAACAAATATTTTGCTCACGGCCAGGTGGTTTTCTTTGCCGGCGGTACAGGACATCCTTATTTTTCAACAGATACAGGTGTAGTCCTCAGGGCAATCGAGGTTGAGGCTGACTATCTTCTTCTTGCAAAGGCAGTTGACGGAGTATATGATTCTGATCCTGCAAAGAATCCGGATGCAAAGAGATATGATACAGTTTCTATTGATGAAGTAATCGCTAAGAATCTTCAGGTCGTTGATATGACTGCTTCAATTCTTGCAAGGGACAACAAGGTTCCTATGAGAGTATTTGCTCTTCAGGAGGAAGATAGCATCGTAAAGGCTGCTACCGGTACTTTCAACGGAACAACAGTCACAGCAGACTGATCTCATAACACCAGATGGAGGCATAGGTATGAACGAAAAGTTAAAAGAGTATAATGACAAAATGCAGAAATCATTTGATTTCTTAAAAGAAGATCTTGCTTCGATCCGTGCCGGAAGAGCTAATCCACACGTTCTTGATAAGATTAAGGTTGATTATTACGGAACTCCTACTCCAATCCAGCAGGTTGGTAATGTATCTGTTCCTGAGGCTCGTATTATCCAGATCGCACCATGGGACAAGACTCTTATCAAGGATATTGAAAAGGCTATCATGACCTCAGATCTTGGAATCAATCCAAGTAATGACGGCACTGTTATCAGACTTGTTTTCCCTGAGCTTACAGAGGAACGCAGAAAGCAGCTGGCTAAAGATATCCGCAAAAAGGGTGAGGATGCAAAGGTTGCAGTCAGAAATGTAAGACGTGACGGCAATGAGCATCTTAAGAAGCTTAAGGGTACAGAGGTTTCTGAGGATGAGATCAACGATCTTAATGAAGAGCTTCAGAAGATTACTGATAAGTTCGTTAAGGATATTGATGCGGCTGTAGAAGAGAAGAATAAAGAGATCATGACAGTCTGAATGATTATTTATGAGTTCTTAGATGAAATTACAGAAATGCGCACTTGTTGCGCATTTCGATTTTTTAAGAACAAGAAGTTGCAAACAAGGAAGATTATATGGAAAATATTACAAACGTTCCACAGCATGTAGCCATTATTCTTGATGGTAACGGCAGATGGGCTAAAGCAAAGGGAATGCCCAGAAATTATGGGCACAAGCAGGGAGCCAAGGCGGTTGAGGATATTCTGGTGGATGCCAGAGATATCGGTATCAAGTATCTGACGGTTTATGCATTTTCAACCGAGAACTGGAGCCGCCCGGAGAGTGAAGTCTCAGCGCTTATGACCATTTTGCGTACGTATCTTAAGACCAGTATAAAGAAGTCTATGAAGAATAATGTGCGCTGTCGTGTTATTGGTGAAAAGAGTGCTCTTGCTGAGGATCTTCAGGAAGTTATAGCAGAGCTTGAAGAGGCAACCAAGGACAATACAGGCCTTACCTTTACTATTGCCATAAATTACGGTAGTCGTGACGAGATCACAAGAGCTGTACGTAAGGTTGCAAAGAAGGTTGAGGATGGTGAACTTAAGGCCGCTGATATTACGGAGAAAGATATTGCGGATAACCTTGATACGAATTTCCTTCCGGATCCTGACCTGCTTATCAGAACCTGCAATGAACAGCGTATTTCCAATTATCTTCTTTGGCAGTGTGCTTATACAGAGTTTTACTTTGCAGATGTTGCCTGGCCTGATTTCAACAAGGCTGAGCTTTTGAAAGCTGTTGAGGCCTATGGCAACAGAACACGTAAGTTTGGTGGTTTAAAAACTGAACAATAAGGCTGGTATATAAGTTGAAGACTAGAGTAATTAGCGGAATAGTAATTGGAGCGGTGCTTGCTGCGGTTTTGACCCTTGGCGGATATGTTCTGGCAGCTACACTGCTTGCAGTTTCATTTATTAGCTTTTTTGAACTTACAAGGGCAACCGGAGTTCATGTGCAGGGCCAGAAGTGCAATGCACTTGAGATGTGCGGGTATATATCGATAGTTGTACACTATGTGCAGATGATGGTGGCTAAGGATTACAGATATTACATCTTTTCCATCATGTTTGCCTTTTTCCTTATCATGGTGTGCTACGTGGTAACTTTTCCAAAGTTTACTGCAACGATGGCTATCACCACATTCTTTTGTTTTGTATATGCCCCTGTAAATATGTCTTTTGTATATCTTTTGAGAATTAGACCATACGGTATTTACTTTGCATGGATACCGTTTATAGCATGGGTTTGTGATACAAGTGCTTATTTTGTTGGGAGATCTTTGGGAAAACACAAGCTGGTACCGAAGCTTTCGCCCAAGAAGACCATCGAGGGAGCAATAGGCGGAATTCTTGGCTCCGTTCTCGTTGGAGTATTGTTTGGATATATCCTTTATGTCAAGGAAATACACGACATCAGGGTAATCTGGATTTTGGTTGTCATAACTTTTGTTGGCGGCATAATTGCACAGCTTGGGGATTTGCTTGCATCCGGAATAAAGAGAGATCATAATATCAAGGATTACGGGAATCTTATTCCGGGACACGGAGGAATCATGGATCGTTTTGACAGCGTGATATTTGTGATACCATGTATTTACTTCCTGGCGGCTAATCTTGCAAAATTCACTATTTGAGGTATGAAAAAAAGGCGCTGTATCACCATTATTGGGGTATGGCGCTTTTGTTGCACAAGACCGGCAAGTGAATGGATGCGCGAATTGGTTACTGGAGCGAGCTGCATGCGAGTGAACAGTAACTTTGTATGATGTGCGGCGGGTAAACAGAATATATACTGTTACTCGATATAGATAGGAAGGATTAAATTATGAGAAGAATTGTTTTACTTGGTTCAACGGGATCAATTGGAACTCAGACCCTCGATGTAGTAAGGAATAACCCTGAAGAACTGGAAGTTATTGGACTTGCGGCTAACAGGAGAGTAGAAGACGTTGAAGCTCAGGTTCGCGAATTTAAGCCAAGGTACGTCTGCATGTATGATGAGCAGGCGGCAAAAGAGCTGCAGATAAAAATACAGGATACCGGAATAAAGGTCCTTTCCGGAATGGAGGGACTTCTTGAAATAGTATCAGTGCCGGAAGCAGATACGGTGCTTACAGCTGTTGTAGGAATGATCGGTATTCAGCCCACGATCAGAGCTATCGAAAGTGGCAAAGATATAGCTCTTGCCAACAAGGAAACTCTTGTTTGCGCAGGACACATAATCATGCCTCTTGCAGCAAAGATGGGGGTAAAGATACTTCCGGTGGATTCAGAGCACAGCGCAATATTCCAGTCTCTTAACGGAGAACCAAGGGATAAGGTTGAAAAGATTCTTTTGACAGCAAGCGGTGGTCCCTTCAGAGGCAAAAAAGTTGCAGATCTTGTGAATATGACTGCGGCTGATGCGCTTAAACACCCCAATTGGGATATGGGACCTAAGGTTACCATAGATTCATCTTCTCTTGTAAATAAGGGACTGGAAGTCATGGAAGCCAGATGGCTTTTTGATGTTAGTCTTGACAATATTCAGGTTGTGATTCATCCTCAGAGTATTATTCACAGTGCGGTACAGTATGTGGATGGTGCTGTTATTGCACAGCTTGGTGTTCCGGATATGAAGCTTCCTATCCAGTATGCTCTTTTTTATCCGGATAGAAGGCCTATGGCAGAAAAGAGGCTGGACCTCTTTGAGCTTGGAAGTCTTACCTTTGAGAGACCGGATACAGAGACTTTCAAGGGACTGAGTCTTGCTTTCGATGCTGCAAGGGCCGGCGGAAGCATGCCGACAGTTTTCAATGCAGCTAACGAAATGGCAGTCAGAGCCTTTTTGAAGGGTGAGATCAAATATCTTGAGATTTACGACATGATTGAAAGAGCCATGAATAATCACAAGAGGATTGATAATCCGGATGTAGCTCAGATTCTGGCTACAGAGCAGGAAACCTATGATTATCTGGCAAGATAATGAAGGCTGGTAATCTGTAGACAGTATGTTTTTTGAATTATAGTTAAACAACGATTTGTATTTGGGAGAAATATGGCAGTCAGTATTATTATTTTCTTTATAATTTTTGGAGTATTGGTTACTTCCCATGAACTTGGGCATTTCCTTGTTGCCAAATCCGGCGGAATACGTGTAAATGAATTTTTTGTGGGAATGGGACCGACTATATGGAAAAAGCAAAAGGGCGAGACTCTCTATAGCATAAAGCTCTTGCCTATTGGAGGAGCCTGCGTCTTTGACGGAATGGACCCGATTGCTGAGGAAAAAGACGGGTACGACGAGCATTCCTTTTTAAATGCTCCGGTATGGAGAAGGATAGCAACTCTTTTTGCCGGGCCTTTTGCCAACTTTTTGATAGCCTATGTTCTTGCTGTAATTCTTGTGAGCTTTTCTTCCTGGAACTATCCTGTAATCAATAAGATGACTGAGGATTCCGCTGCTGTCGAAGCCGGAATGCAGGTGGGAGATAAGTTCATCAGCATAGATGGTGAGAAGGTCTATATGGCAGGGGAAGTAACCCTTATTTCCCAGTTTGCCCAGGGAAGCCCCATGGAGATAGTATACGAAAGAGCTGGTGAAAGACATACCACAACACTTCTTCCCAAGTACAGTGAAGATGCCGGAAGGTATTACATGGGCATTTATCTTGGAGAATATGGCGATGTAAAGGGAGCCAGCGCTCTTAAATATGCCTGGTACGAAGTTCGCTATTATTTCAAGGCAACCTATAGGAGCCTTGCACTGTTATTTAAAGGAAAGCTTTCTGCTGACGATGTTTCAGGCCCTGTGGGCATGGTCAAAATGGTGGACGATACCTATGAAGAGGTAAAACCCTATGGTATCTCTGCAGTTGTTCTGACAATGCTTTCGCTTACAGTTCTTTTGTCAGTTAACCTGGGAGTTATGAATCTTTTGCCTTTCCCGGCTCTCGACGGAGGAAGACTGGTTTTCCAGTTTATTGAGGTGATATTTGGTAAGGCCGTTCCACCGGAAAAAGAGGGATTCGTTCACATGGTGGGCATGATAGCTTTGCTTGGACTTATGGTGTTCGTTCTGTTTAATGATATTACGAAGTTCACAAGGTAGTTCCATCAAGTGGCATAAGTTAATACATGCTTGAATGTATTATTGTAATGACAGTTGATGAATAGGAATGAGGAGGAATTATCTATGGCATATAGAGATAACACAAAGGTAATCCATATTGGTGACAGAGTTATTGGCGGAGGCAATCCAATCCTTATCCAGTCAATGACAAATACAAGGACTGAGGACGTAAAGGCCACAGTTGAGCAGATAAAGAGACTTGAAGCAGCAGGATGCGAGATCATCAGATGCACAGTTCCTAATGAAGAGGCTGCAAAAGCGCTCAAAGAGATCAAGAAGGAAATCAGTATTCCTCTTGTTGCAGACATTCATTTTGACTATAAAATGGCCATTGCTGCTATGGAAAACGGCGCAGACAAGATAAGGATTAATCCCGGAAACATAGGATCAAGAGAGAGAATCGAGGCTGTTGTTTCCTGTGCAAAAGAGCGCAATATTCCCATCAGAGTCGGTGTTAACAGCGGTTCTTTGGAAAAAGAGCTTGTTGAAAAATATCATGGCGTTACTGCAGAGGGCCTGGTAGAGAGCGCTATTGATAAGGTTGGCATAATAGAGGATATTGGCTACGACAATATGGTTGTAAGTATCAAATCTTCAAATGTAATGCTGTGTGCAAAGGCACATGAGCTTTTGGCAGAAAAGTGCAAGTATCCGCTTCATGTAGGAATCACGGAGGCTGGAACTCTTTATGGCGGAAACATAAAGTCATCTATTGGACTTGGAATTATCTTAAGTCAGGGAATTGGCGATACCATCAGGGTTTCATTATCCGGAGATCCGGTGGAAGAGATAAAGACTGCCAAATTTATCCTTAGAACTTTGGGACTTAGAGAAGGTGGCATTGAGGTTGTATCATGCCCGACCTGCGGAAGAACAAAGATAGATCTTATTGGTCTTGCCAATCAGGTAGAGACGCTTGCTGCAAACTATCCTCTTAATATCAAAGTGGCAGTAATGGGCTGTGCTGTAAACGGGCCCGGGGAGGCAAAAGAGGCTGATATAGGAATTGCAGGCGGAGACGGCGAAGGCCTTCTTATAAAGAAGGGGGAGATTGTCAGGAAAATGCCTGAGAATCAGCTTCTTGCCGCACTCAAGGACGAGTTGGATCACTGGGGCTGAGAGAACTTAGCGAGGTCCTTTCGAGCTTAGTTCGAACGTCTTATGCCGAACGAAGTGAGGCATTAGTTCCTTAGAATAACCTGACGAGGTATTATCGAGTCTGGTTCGAACGTCTTATGTTGAACGAAGTGAAGCATTAGTTCCTTAGCATTTTGTAACGAGGTTTATATTTTTAATGGGGAAGTTATTTTTTGATGTATTTCCTGCTCTTAAGCTTGATGATAATGTCAGGGAAATAATGGAGCAGGCTGTGGTGGAGAAGGTTTCTACCACCAGAAAACAGGATTTTATCAGGGTTTATATATCCAGCAACAAGCTTATAGATAAAGCAGATATTATTAAGACAGAGACCGGTATTAAGAAGCAGCTTTTTGCAAATCGGGATCTGACTGTTAAGATATACGAGAAGTTCAGCCTTTCAGCGCAGTATACACCTGAAAATCTTATTGAATTATACAGAGACAGTATTGAACTGGAGTTAAAAGACTATGACCACATGGAGTATAGTCTTTTTCGTGCTGCCAAATTTCTTTATCCCGATGATGCCAACGTAGTTATACGTCTTGAGGACAGCGTTGTTGGTCAGAAGAAGGCGCCGGATCTCCTGAGGGTCTTATCCAAGATAATCAACGAGAGATGTGGTCTTGAAGTAGCTATTTCACCGGAATTTGTTAAAATCGAGAAGGATAATAATGAACCCGATTATTCCGCGGAATCAGCAAAAATGGCTCAGAAGCTTGAGGCTGCTGAGAAGGCTTCAGAGGAAAAGAAAAAGCAGAAGCTTGAAAAGGAAGCTGCTAAAGAGGCAGTCGCTGCGCCAAAGAGCGATTCAGGAGCCAAGAGCGAAGAAAAAGCTCCTGAAACAAAGCAGGCTACAGTTGCAGGAGATGGTCAAAAGCCAGCCTTCAAGAAGGGAAGCTTTACAAGACGAGGCGATTTTGGCGGCTTCAAGAAATCAGATAATCCGGATGTTTTATTTGGAAGAGACTTTGACGATGAAGTCATGAAGCTGGTAGACATTGTCGGCGAGCTTGGAGAAGTTACTGTACATGGCAAGATCATAGCTTTTGAGCAGAGAGACATAAGAAACGAAAAGTCCATTCTTATTTTTGATATAACAGATTTTACTGATACCATAACCGTCAAGATGTTTACCAAGACAGAGGACGTTCCTGAGATTACTCAGGGTGTTAAGCTCGGAGCTTTTGTAAAGCTCAAGGGAATTGCCGCTGTGGACAAATTTGACCATGAACTCTCTATCCAGTCTGTTGTGGGAGTAAAGAAGATTCCCGATTTTACCACCAAGAGAGTGGACAGTGCAGAAGTTAAGCGAGTTGAGCTTCACTGCCATACCAAGATGAGCGACATGGATGGCGTTTCAGAGGTAAAAGATATAGTCAAGCAGGCCTACAAATGGGGAATGCCGGGTATTGCAATAACCGATCACGGCGTAGTTCAGGCCCTTACTGATGCCAATCATGTCTGGGAGGATCTGTACTCCGGCGAATGCAAACGAAGAAAAGAAGCAGGAGAGCCCCCTATCGAGAGACAGGATTTCTTTAAACTGATTCTCGGTGTAGAGGCTTATGTTGTCGATGACTTAAAAGAGATTGTTGTAAACGACAAGTCCCAGCCCCTTGATGGAACAACTTTTGTAGTATTTGACATTGAGACAACAGGTTTTTCTCCTATAAAAAACAGGATCATAGAGATTGGTGCCGTTAAGATAAAGGACGGCGAGATAGTAGAGCGCTTTTCAGAGTTTATAAATCCTCAGGTTCCGATTCCCTACAGGATTGAGAAGCTCACCAGTATCACAGATGACATGGTAATGGATGCGCCAACCAGAGAAGTTATCATCCCTAAGTTTGTTGAATTCTGTAAGGATGCGGTTTTAGTTGGTCATAACGTTGCTTTTGATATAAGTTTCATAAATCAGAACTGTAAGGATCTTGGAATTGATGTGGACTACACCACGGTGGATACTCTGTGGCTTTCCAGATACTTTTTCCCGCTGCAGGCAAAACATACTCTGGATGCGGTTGCCAAGACCCTGAATGTAGTTCTTGACCATCATCACAGAGCTGTTGATGATGCCGAGTGTACAGCACTTATTTTCAATAAGTTTATTCCTATGTTAAAGGAGCAGAAGGCTGAGAACCTGACTGATGTCAATATCCTTGGCAAACCTACGCCTGAGATGATAAGGCATCTTCGTTCCAACCACTGCATTATCCTTGCCAAGAATACCTTGGGAAGAGTTAATCTATATACCCTTGTAAGTAAGTCCCATATTGATTACTTCAGAAGATTCCCTCTTATTCCAAAGAGCGAACTTATAAAGTACAGAGAGGGTCTTATCATAGGAAGTGCCTGCTGTGCAGGAGAGCTTTACGGAGCTGTTGTGGAGGGAAGACCTCCGGAAGAGATTGCTCAGATTGCTTCTTTCTACGATTATCTTGAGATTCAGCCGGTGGGTAACAACCACTTTATGGTGGATTCTGAGAAATACGAAGATATTAACAGCGATGATGATATCAGGGAGATAAACAAAGAGATTGTAAGGCTTGGAGAGCAGTTTAACAAGCCTGTTGTTGCTACCTGTGATGCACACTTTTTAAATCCTGAGGACGAGATCTACAGGACCATCATTATGGCGGGAAAAGGTATGAACGACGAGGAGCCGGCTCCTCTTTTCCTAAGGACTACAGAAGAGATGATGGCTGAGTTCGATTACCTCGGAGGCGACAAGGCTCAGGAGATAGTAATCGACAACACCAGGAAAATTCTGGATATGTGCGACAGCATTTCTCCTGTGCGTCCAGATAAGTGTGCCCCTGTCATTGAGAACAGTGACGAGATCCTCACCAAGATCTGTTATGACAAGGCCCATGAGATTTATGGAGAGGACTTGCCTGAGATAGTAAAAGAGCGTCTCGAGAGAGAGCTTAATTCAATCATAAAGAACGGTTTCGCGGTTATGTATATCATTGCCCAGAAGCTGGTTTGGAAGTCCAATGAGGACGGATATCTGGTTGGATCGAGAGGTTCCGTTGGTTCTTCTTTTGTGGCGTTTACTTCGGGAATTACGGAGGTTAACTCCCTGAGTCCCCACTATGTGTGCCCTAAGTGCAAATACAGTGATTTTGATTCTGAAGAAGTTCTTGCCTTTGGTGGTAATTCCGGCTGTGATATGCCGGATAAGAGATGCCCTAAGTGCGGAGCAATGCTCTACAAAGACGGCTTTGATATTCCTTTCGAGACCTTCCTTGGATTCAAGGGTGATAAAGAGCCTGATATCGACCTTAACTTCTCGGGAGAGTATCAGTCCAAGGCTCATAAGTACACGGAGGTTATCTTTGGCTACGGTCAGACCTTCAGAGCGGGAACAATAGCTTCTCTTGCGGATAAGACTGCCTACGGTTTTGTAAAAAAATATTATGACGGAATAGGCATAAGCAAGAGAAAATGTGAGATAAACAGGATAGTTCAGGGATGTACCGGCATCAGACGTGGTACAGGTCAGCATCCCGGTGGAATCATAGTGCTTCCGGTGGGAGAGGATATCAATTCTTTCTGTCCGGTTCAGCACCCTGCCAATGATATGACAACGGCAACCATTACAACCCACTATGACTATCACTCAATTGACCATAACCTTTTAAAACTTGATATTCTCGGACACGATGATCCAACCATGATTAGATTCCTTCAGGACTGCACGGGACTTGACCCTAAGCTTGTGCCTTTGGATGACAAGAATGTTATGAGTCTTTTCATGAATACAACGGCTCTTAATGTAACTCCGGAACAGCTGGGAGGAACAAAGCTTGGTTGCCTTGGACTTCCTGAGTTTGGTACTGACTTTGCCATGCAGATGGTTATTGACGCAAAGCCCTTGTCCTTGTCGCACCTTATCAGAATTTCAGGTCTTTCACACGGTACAGACGTATGGCTTGGCAATGCCCAGACCCTTATCCAGGAGGGCACAGCTACAATCGATACCTGTATCTGCTGTCGAGATGATATCATGATCTACCTTATTCAGAAGGGACTTGATAAATCTGAGTCCTTTAAGATCATGGAGGCGGTCCGTAAGGGTAAGGTTGCCGGTGGCAAAGAGAAAAACTGGCCTGACTGGAAGAATGACATGAAGGATCACGGTGTCCCTGACTGGTATATCTGGTCCTGTGAAAAGATCAAGTACATGTTCCCTAAAGCGCATGCGGCGGCTTACGTTATGATGGCATGGCGTATCGCCTACTTTAAGGTATATGTTCCTCAGGCATTTTATGCTGCCTGGTTCAGTATAAGAGCTAAGGCTTTTAACTATGAGCACATGTGCCAGGGTGAGAATCATCTTCATGCCATAATGCGTGATTACAACAACAGAAAAGATGAGCTTACCAATGCCCAGCAGGCTGAATACGGCGATATGAGGCTTGTGGAGGAAATGTATGAGAGAGGCATCGAGTTTACGCCTATTGATATTTTCAAGGTTAAGTCCAGGGAATTCCAGGTAGTAGGTGACAAGATCATGCCTTCCCTTACCAGTATCGACGGAATGGGTGAAAAAGCTGCGGATCAGATTGTGGAGGCTGCAAAGGATGGTCCGTTCCTTTCAAAGGATGATTTCAGGCAAAGAACCAAGTGCCCTCAGGCCGTAATAGAAAAAATGGCTAATATGGGACTTTTGGGAGATATACCTGATTCAAACCAGATCAGCATTTTTGACTTTTTTAACATAAATGTTTAATTATTTGACAAAGTGTGGTATACTACCGAATGAGTAACTCGAAATATGAGTTTTAACTAAAAAACACGGTATTATCGAGGCTAGTAGGAGGCATTATTATGAAGCATGTTAAGTCATTAGTTACAAGAAATCTTAAGGAATCCATGAAGAAGGGCGGATGCGGCGAGTGCCAGACATCTTGTCAGTCAGCTTGCAAGACTTCCTGTACTGTAGGAAATCAGAGCTGCGAGCAGCTTAGCAAATAATTACCGGTTACAGATTATCCGGGAAGGTTATATTGGTCCCGGACACATGATTTTGTCATGTCGGGCAGCGATTTTCCAGTCGCTGCTCACTTTTTGTGATTATTCAAAGCCGGGTGTCAATCAGAAACGGCATTAGTTTTTTAGGAGAGAATATGGTTCATGCATATAAGAACAACGGTTACAACATTGTTCTTGATGTGAACAGCGGATCTGTTCATGTTGTTGATGACGTTGTTTTTGACCTTGTAGGGGTCGTTGAGGAGAAGCTTCGCAGTAAATATGGTACTGCAGCAGCTTCAGAGGACAATAAAGGCGTAGATAAGGAAGAACTTGAAGCACTTTTTCAGGAAATCGTATCTGAGAAGGCTGTAAGTGACAGCTATCCTCAGGAAGAAATAAAGGAAGCTATAGAGGAACTGTTGGAGCTCAGAGCTTCTGAAGTTCTTTATACAGATGATGTTTACGAGAATTATGTAGATGATTTTCAGAACAGGGAGACTGTTGTAAAGGCTCTTTGTCTTAATATAGCTCATGATTGTAATCTGAGATGTAAGTATTGTTTCGCAGATGAGGGTGAATATCACGGAAGAAGAGCCCTGATGAGTGAAGAGGTTGGTAAGGCTGCTCTTGATTTTCTTGTGAAGAATTCAGGAAACAGAAGAAATCTTGAAGTGGATTTCTTTGGCGGCGAACCGCTTATGAACTGGGAAGTGGTAAAAAAGATAGTTGAGTACGGCCGTTCAATAGAGAAGGAAGCCGGAAAGAATTTCAGATTTACCATCACAACAAACGGAACTCTTTTAACAGATGAGATCCTTGAATATGTAAATAAGGAAATGGGTAATATAGTCCTTTCCATAGACGGACGTAAAGAGGTCAACGATTTTATGCGTCCAAGAAAGGGCGGGCAGGGCTGCTATGACGATATCGTACCTAAGTTCAAGAAGGTAGCGGAGTCAAGACATCAGCTCAGATACTTTGTAAGAGGTACCTTTACTCACAACAATCTTGATTTCTCAGAGGATGTCAAGCATCTGGCAGATCTTGGATTCAAGCAGATATCGGTTGAGCCTGTTGTAGCTAAACCTGAAGACTGGTATGCTCTTAAGGATGAGGATATTCCAAAGCTCTGCGAGGAGTACGATAAGCTTGCAAAGTTTTACTTAGAGAGACAGAAAGAGGGAAGAGGCTTTAATTTCTTCCACTTTAATATTGATCTTGAGGGTGGCCCATGCGTAGCCAAGAGACTTTCCGGATGTGGATCAGGATGTGAATATCTTGGAGTTACACCTTGGGGTGACCTGTATCCCTGCCATCAGTTTGTTGGCAATGAAGATTTCATCATGGGTAATGTATATGATGGCATTACCAGAAACGACATCAGGGAAATGTTCAAAAAGAGTAATGTTTACTCAAGACCTGAGTGTGAAAAATGTTTTGCCAGATATTACTGCAGCGGCGGATGTGCTGCTAACGCATATAATTTTAATGGGGATATCAATACTACATATAAGCACGGTTGTGAGCTTCAGAGAAAGCGCATAGAATGTGCTATTATGATAAAAGCGGCAATGGCCGAAGAAGGTTAATGGGAGGAATTACTAATGAAACGCTTAAAATCAATACTTGCGCTTATCCTGGTGCTCCTGATTCTTGGAGGTCTTGGATATAGTGCAGTATACGGACTTGGCGAAGACAAGTCAGGATCACTTTCAAGCATCAATCTTGGACTTGATCTTGCGGGCGGAGTCAGCATCACTTACGAAGTAGTGGGTGAGACCAATCCTGATAAAGAGGATATGGCAGACACTATCTACAAGCTTCAGCAGCGTGTAGACCAGTACAGTACAGAGGCTCAGGTATATCAGGAAGGCTCTAATCGTATCAATATTGAGATCCCCGGTGTTACAGATGCTAACAAGATCCTTGAGGAACTTGGACAGCCCGGTAATCTTTACTTCATCCGTGAAACAGATGATGAGGGAAATGCCAATTACTATGATATAGGACCATCACTGCTTGGATATAATGCAGGTATATATGCTCTTTCTGAGGACAAGACTATCGAGTCCCTTACAGAGAGCGGTGATATCGTTCTTTCAGGTTCAGATGTAACTTCTGCGCAGGCTGTATATCAGCAGGATTCTATCGGTGGAAATGAAGCAGTTGTTTCTCTTGAGTTTTCAGAGACAGGAGCAACAGCTTTTGCTGAGGCAACAAAGAGAGCTCTTGCAAACGGCGAGACAATCGGTATCTACTATGACGGTCAGTTTATTTCGGTTCCAAGAGTACAGGCTGAGATTACAGATGGTAAGGCTGTTATCACAGGTATGAGCAGCTATGAGAGCGCATCAAGCCTTGCATCTATGATCCGTATCGGTGGACTTAAGCTTCAGCTCAACGAATTACGTTCAAATGTTGTAGGAGCTCAGCTTGGTTCAGATGCAATCAAAACAAGTTTATATGCAGCAGCTGTTGGATTTGCTCTTATTGCAATCTTTATGATCGTATTCTTCAGACTGCTTGGTTTCTCTGCAACACTTGCACTGGCATTCTACTGCGGAGCAATCGTATTCCTGCTTTCAGCATTTGATATGACACTTACACTTCCCGGAATTGCAGGTATCATCCTTTCAATTGGTATGGCGGTTGATGCTAACGTTCTTGTATTCTCCAGAATCAGAGAGGAGATTGCAGGCGGCAAGGCAGTTGACGAGGCTAGAAAGAGCGGATATAACAAGGCTCTTTCATCTATCATTGATGGTAACGTAACAACTCTTATCGTAGCAGTTGTACTTCGTATCGGTGGAACAGGTTCCATCAAGGGATTTGCTGAGACTCTTATGCTCGGTATCATCCTTTCAATGTTTACAGCTCTTGGAGTAACAAGACTTATTACAAACATCCTTTACGGTCTTGGCCTTCAGAACCCTGCACTTTACGGAAAGGCTAAGAAGGCTAAGGTTATAGATTTTGTTTCAAAGAGAAAGATATTCTATGCTATTTCATGTCTGGTATTCGTTATCGGATTCGTAGCAATGGGTATCAACGGTTCACAGGGCAAGGGTGCATTCAACTACAGCCTTGACTTCGTTGGTGGTACATCAACAACCGTTACATTTGACAGAAATTATACACTTGAGGAACTTGAGAAGACAGTTGCTGCTGATATCAAGAGTGCTGCAGGTATAAGTGAGCTTCAGATTCAGACAGTTGCAGGAACAAATCAGGTAATCTTTAAGACATCAACTCTTTCAGTTCAGCAGAGAGAGGCAATTGATGAAGCACTTGTAAATAACTATGGCGTATCTGCTGACAACATCGCAGCTGAGACAATCAGCTCAACAATCAGTGGAGAGATGAGAACAGCAGCTATCGAAGCTCTCATCGTTGCCCTTATCCTTATGCTTATCTACATCTGGATCAGATTTAAGGACATTAAGTTTGGTGCAGCTGCTATCATAGCTCTTGCACATGATGCACTTGTTGTTGTAGTTGCTTATGCACTTACAAGACTTGCTGTTGGTAGCACATTCATCGCTGTTGTACTTACAATCATCGGTTACTCTATCAACGATACAATCGTTACTTTCGACCGTATCAGAGAGAACCTTCATATTGCAAACAGCAAGAAGGAGATGGCAGACCTTGTAAACACCAGTGTTTCACAGACACTTACACGAAGCCTTTTCACTTCAGCTACAACATTCTTTACAGTAGCAGCTCTTTATGCATTTGGTGTTGCTGATATTAAGGCATTTGCACTTCCTCTTATGGTTGGTGTAATCTGTGGTACATATTCATCAATCTTTATCGCATCACCTATGTGGTATGACCTTAAGACAAAGTTCAAGACCCTCTTCGCAAAGAAGGCTTGAGTGTCTCTGGTCGCCCGGCGTTTGAACCGAGGTAAGAAATAAATATATTTACTCACTGTTCCTTCGCGGTGAATCACTAATAACAATCAAAAAGGAAATCCTCATTTCATGTTATTCATAGAAATCGGATTTCCTTTTTTCTTGTTATAAGTGATTCAACCGCTTCTCACAATGATTCGTAAATATATTTATTTTCTTATCTTGATTCAAACTGCCGGGCGACCTGGAATCGTGAAATAATACTGCGTAAAGTAATATAGGAACGCATATTTAAGCGAGTTCAAACATGCGATTTAGTAGTCGACTTTATGTGGCGTGTTTGAAGTATTAATGAGTTTATAATTCGAGAATGTAGTATAATCTTTATAATGTGCTGAATGACAGTTACTGTTCAGACAGAAATGCGCACTCTGCTGCGCATTTCGTGAGAAAATGAATCAGGAGTGAGCGCATTCCTTCGACGAAGTCGATATGGAATGAATGCGCGAATTCGTTACTGGAGCGAGCTGCAAGCGAGTGAACA
>JAFPVA010000044.1 GCA_017413105.1 Butyrivibrio sp.
ATGAATACCATTACAGACAAGCTTTCTAACACCATGAATGATGTTAAGGCTGCATCTGCAAGAGTTTCAGAGGGTGCCGAGAACATGTCCAAAGGCGCCAATGAATTGGCTGAAGGTGCTACTGATCAGGCTGCAGCTGTCGAGGAGCTTACAGCTTCAGTAAGTACAGTAACCGAACAGACAGAAAAAATGGCTGCGGATTGTGCAAAGGGCGTTCAGATGTCAATTGCGGCCCAGAAGGTAGCAAAAGACGGTGCTGATAAAATGGATCAGGTTACGGAAGCAATGCAGAGAATCACGACTGCTTCCAAGGAAATCCAGGAAGTTGCAAACAGTATTGAAGCTATTTCATCCCAGACCAAGCTCCTTGCTCTCAATGCTTCCATAGAAGCTGCCAGAGCCGGAGATACAGGTAAGGGCTTTGCAGTTGTTGCTCAGGAGATAGGACAACTGGCTCAGCAGTCGAATGACGCTGTACAGCGCACCCACGCACTTGTTAGTTCCGCTCTTGCAGAAATTGACAGCGGTAATGAGATTGTTGCAGAAACACAGATTACATTGCATGAGATAGGTGATTCCGTAAATGAGCTGGCTGAAATGATGAGAACCTCCGGAGACATGGCTCAGCATCAGGCAAGCAATATGAGAGAAATTAATCAGGGTATCGAGCAGATTTCTGAGGTAATTCAAACTAATTCAGCAACTGCCCAGGAATCAAGTGCTGTATCCAGTGAACTTTCTGATCAGTCTAACCAGCTGCATAACCTTATGTCACAGTTCCAGGTAAAACTGGTATAAAATATAACCCTCGGACATTTGTCCGAGGGTTTTTTATTGCATTTAAAGGCGATTTTAGACGTTTTTCTTAATTACCCGATCTTCCTCTCAGCTTTTCCTCTAAAGCCTTGTGAGCGAGGTAAATATCGTTATTTTTATCCATATCCTGCTGGATCAGGTTCCTGATATATTTTGTAGCAGACATATTAGCAGCCTTAGCCATATGCTCTACATAATCTCTGTAGCCTCTGATATCAAGAAGAAGGAACTTTTCTTTCTCATATCTGCTTGTTCCCTTTGTTGATGCGTCATTTTTTGCTGTTTTTTCAGGTTTATTAATTCTCTCATTAATTATTTCGGGCTGCGCTTTTACTTCTTCAATAACAGGTGTTTGAACCTGCGGCTGCTGAATTACAGGGGCTTCATAAACCGGTTCCTCTATAGGTACTTCAACAGGCTTAGGCTGAACTGTTTCAACCTTTGGTTCGTTGACTACTTTGGTCGTTTCAGGCTCTTTTACAATATCACTTGTTACCTCAACTGTCTCGGAGGGTGCTTCATCTCTGGCATCCAGTCTTGACATGCCTGCGAATAAACCCTTGCCGGTTTTGTTGGCGCCTTGTTTTAACATACTAGCTTTACTTGCCATCACTCATCCTCCCCCAAAAATTCATCAATAAAATCATCATAATCTCTTGCTGCTGCTGAACCACCTGAATATTCAAATATATCCATCTTCATCGTCTGTGCTTCCTCAACGGATACATTTAATCTGATCTTGGACTTAAATACCTTTGTGCCAAGCAATTCTGCCTTCTCTTCAATATCATTGATCCAGATCTTGGAATTAGCCGTATTTCTGACCTTTGTAACCAATATTCCATCTACTCTGAGCTTATCATTGGTGAAATCATGGATCTGATCGATGAATTTATATAGTCTTGATAATCCCTGGAGCGAATAAGCACCCGGCTCAAGCGGTATTACCACTTCATCAGCAACCGTTAATATATTCATAAGGACTACGCCCAATGCCGGGCTACAGTCAAATATGCAAAAATCGTACTCTTTCTTAAGCTTACTAAAGGCTTCTTTGATAAGTCTCTCTCGTCCCAGAGCCCCAAATGTCATATCTGCTGATGCAAGATCGATTCCTCCTACAATAAGATCAAGATTGTCTCCTATTGGGATTATCGCTCTGTTTATGTCCTTTTCACCCTTCATGACCTCGAATAACTTAGCAGGGACGTTTTTAAAGAAATAATCCTGCTGCTCAGGTGTGAGTGAATCGATATCTTCCGGATCAGGATCAATCTCATTGAGATCTATTCCTGCTGTCATAGAAAGATTTTCCTGTGGATCAGCGTCTACAACCAGTACCTTGTATCCCCTGTTAGCCAATCCAACCGCTAAGGCGTAGCTTGATGTTGTCTTGGCAACTCCGCCCTTCTGATTACTAAATGCTACTATTCGCATAGCTCCTCCCAACTTATATAACATATATCTGTTATAAATTATATACATTTAATCTTTACTTATTATAAAACATGATACATTTAAATTCAATAAGTAATATGATAAATATATTTTATTTTACACATATATGTTATATATATTATATTACTTTTCCCCTTGTTATTTTTGTCACTTGGTTTAATATAAATGTTATATATCTTATACATTGTATTTATTATACATAATATACTGTTCGAATGTTAATTATTCACTATGCGAATGATATATATCATATATTAAAGTTATATATCTTATATTAAAGTTATGTATCGTTATTTTTTGTACTTTTTTGTTATTTATGTTATATAACATAAATCTTTATACTTTTA
>JAFPVA010000045.1 GCA_017413105.1 Butyrivibrio sp.
GAATGTCTTTTTTAGACCGCTCATGGTGATCAGCCTGTCAATCTTATATAGAAAGCTCCTGTTTTCGATCACTCCATACTTTGATACAAACCAGTTCTCTTCCTTTACCTTCTTTTCAATGTTTCCTTTATACTTTCCGTAGATTTCCTGAAAGATGCTGCGCTTTAAAAACTCCTTATGGATAATGAGGCTTACAATAAATATGCTAATTGCTATCACTATCCAAAGTGCTACCCTCACTGGATTCATCTATCTCACTCCCTTCTGTTTCTTCCTCTTCTTCAGGACTTGCCCCTATCACAATCTCTGACTCATCAAGCCCTGGATCTGAATTTTCTTCTATATCTTCATAATCAATGTCAAGGCTTGGATCAAAGATACAGACTCCGTACTCGTCATACTGCTTTATAGGATCATTCCAGTTAATGCCCGGATCATACGCCTTCCCGTTATAAGCTAAAAGGTCTTCATCCGTTACATATCGAAAGAGTCCTACGCCCTGCACGAAGTAGTACCCTGACTTAAACCACTCCGGAATCTCAATCTTTATACAGTTGGCATGTAAGAACTCATAATCATGACAAACAAACCGCTCAAGCTTTCCGAAGCTATGGATGTTGGCTTTTAACTTAAAGTCCTGATAAAAGGTACCCGTGTAAAACTCGCAGATATAGGATTTATCTTTTTCAAGGTTCATTACAGTTCCACCATCTGATACGGTATCCTCATTTACTTCCATGCCGCCCACCTTATCAAGGTAAAGTCTTGCTATAGTATCAAACTCTGTTACCTGAGCCGCCTCTGATTTCATATCCACGTAGTATTTGTAATCATCCTCATCGGTCTCTGCATAAGTTATGAAATAGTGTCCGCCTCCGTCAGCTTCCATGTTTGATACCCCGATGGAATACCCGTAATCAGCAAACCTTTCAAAGATGATCTCCTCCGGAACTGTAGTATCTGAAATATAGATAAGAGCATTCTTACTGGTTACAGTCGGGATCTGATCATCTACATCTGACGGGATCCAGATACTTCTCGGATACTGGTCGATATCTGACAGTTCATCTCCCTTAAAGTTGATATCCCCTAAGGGGCAGGCAAAGAATACCGGATCTCCTACCCTGTCCTGGGCTAGATCATTTCTGATATCTGTTTCTCCCTCATGCTCCCAGACATAAGCTTTGCCGCTCGAAAGCTCATAGACATTTGAGTACTCATTTGGCTTATCCTCTGTCTGTCCCTCTAAAGTCTGAAACACGCTGCAGCCCGTTAAGGAAAGAGAGAGCACGCCTGCAAGTACTGCCGCTACTATGTTTTTCATACTGCCTCCTTCTCCTTCGTGAAGGGATAAACCTTTTCAAGTACGAGCTTTCCTTTTTCATGGTCAAAGTCCACGATCCTTACGATCTCGTCCACACGGAAATTCCTAAGATGAACCACATACTCAAAACCAAGAAGCTGCTTTAATGCTTCCCTATTTCCATAGCCTGTTGCCTGTGAGATATAATCTGCCATCTTCTCTACTGCCATCTCACAGCTTTCACCGTGTACCGATGTCCAGCACTTATGCCCAGTCATGCTTGCTTTTGAAAGACCGGCAGCTTCAGATCCTTCCTTGACCTCTCCAACGATTACCCTGTCAAGGTCAACAAGAAGTGCTACTCTTGTAAGGTCTCCAAGGTTATAGCTGACCTTACTGTCTCCGCCATTTACCATGACATGTGCAGCGATAAGGTCCGGGTGATTAAGGTCAAAAAGCTCTGCATTCTCCTGACAGATCATCACAGAATCTGTTTCAGGGATCTTTTCAAGGCAGGCATTCATTAGTGTTGTCTTACCTGATGCTCCTTTTCCTGTAAAAAGGATGCCTCTGCCCCTGATCATTCGGTGCAAGAGGATATCAAACTCTGACTTATCTTCTGAAATATAAAAGTCTGTGATTTCTTCCTCCGACATGCTCTTTACCACCTGGTCTGAAAACATACCCATCTCATCAAGCTCCTTAAGAGAATACTTATCCTTCGGAATCTTTCTGATGACTACGCAGGGGCTTCCGCCAACAATCAAAAGCCCGCTTATGACTGCAAGACGCAGGATAAAGTCATCCTGATCTGCATCGGTAAAGGTCTGGATAGCATTTGCCGTACCAAGATTTACCTTGTTTCGCTCTAAAAGTCTTGTTAC
>JAFPVA010000046.1 GCA_017413105.1 Butyrivibrio sp.
CATGTGGAGACTGTGGTTCTGCTAACAAGGCAGAATACCTGACAATCCTTGAATTTACGCACTTTTGCGAGTTTTTCTCTTTCAATTATGTGGAGGAAAATCGCAAGGAAAAAACCCTGATTCAGAAAATTACCGTGGCGGTAGCTTTTGAACTGGAGACGGGGAACACAAAAAATCCGGATATAAAAGTGAATATGGATACCATCGAATGATGGCTTTAAATAGGGATATTGGCAAGAGATGCTGATATCCCTTTTTGCGTATAAAACATGGAAGGAGGGCTTACATATTATGACCTTTACAGCGATAGGTGCAGTTGGCGGGATATACTTCATAATCTCCCATGGAAAGATTTTAAAACCAGGGAGGATGGAAAGATGGTCAAAGTCAGATTGCAGGGCACGACCTGCGAGATCAAGCGTATGAAAAGGTGTATCGAAAGAAATAAGAGAATTAAGGTTATAAGCGTGTCTGACGCCTTCCCAAATAAGGGAACCAAGAAGTATTTCAGACAGTATATGGATGTAATGATTGATCCAAACAGCGAGAAAAAAGCAGTTAACCAATAAAAAGGGAGGACGGAGATTATGTGCAAAGTGATATCTGTAGCCAATATTAAAGGCGGGGTAGCCAAAACAACTACTGCCGCAAATTTAGGAGTAGGACTTGTAAAAAAGGGGAAAAGAGTTCTTTTGGTAGATCTCGACCCACAAGGTTCGCTTTCATTGGGACTTGGGATTAGAAACAATAAGGAGCTTCCATATACGGTAAGCACAGTTATCCAGAAGGTTATCAATGAAATAGAAATCAGCGAGGGAGAGGGAATAATCCATAACGACGAGGGAGTAGACATACTTCCGAGTAATCATAGTCTCCGGACAGTTGAGCAGCAGCTGGATGAAGTGATGAGCAAGGAGCATATCCTTGAGGAGTACATCGACGGCATTCGTGATAGGTATGATTACATCATTATTGACTGCAATCCCGGTGTTGATAATCTTATTCTCAATGCCCTAACCTGCTGTGATAGCGTCCTGATTCCATCGCCGCCTGAATATCTGTGTGTAGAAGGTTTACAGGAAATCATTAGAACCATCGGGCAGGTAAAGAAAAGATTAAACCGAAAGATTGAGATTGAGGGAGTGCTTCTTACCATAGTAAATGGCAGGACAAATATTGCCAGGGACATCATGAATAAGATGGAAGAAGCTTATGGTCAGCATTTGAAGATTTTTCAGACTGTTATTCCAGAATCCGTTAAAGCGAAAGAAGCTGTTGCAAACGGCATAAGTGTTTATGAGCAGTCTCCAAAGAGCAGCGTGGCTGTTGCGTATGAGGCATTCGTCGAGGAGGTGCTGGATAATGAGTAAGAAAAGAGCTTCTGATAATATCAGCCTTACAGCGTTTGATGACCTTTTTGGGGCACCATCTGAGGGAGAACAGATAGTGGAGGTCGCTTTAAAGGAATTGCATGAATTCCAAAATCATCCATTTAGGGTTCTCGATGATGAAAAGATGTATGAAACAGTAGCAAGCGTTAAAGAGCAGGGAATAATAGTTCCCGGAATTGTAAGACCACGTAAAGAAGGCGGCTATGAGATAATTGCAGGCCACAGACGTAAACGTGCTGCAGAACTTGCAGGACTTAAGACTATGCCTGTATATATCAGAGAATACTCTGATGAACTTGCGACCCGTCTTATGGTTGATACGAATATCCAGCGTGAAGATATCCTTCCCAGTGAAAAAGCTCACGCTTACCGTATGAAATACGATCAGATAAAAAGTCCTGGTGTTAAAGGAAACTCTCTCGATGAGCTTGGAAATGCAGCTGGCGAGAGCGGGAAGACTGTTCAAAGGTATCTATGGCTTTCAAATCTGATAGATGGATTGATGGAACTTGTAGATACAAGAAAAATCGGAATGGCTCAGGGAATAGATTTATCTTTCCTGTCTGAGCAGGAGCAGATTTGGGTACTTAACGCAATAGGTGAGCTTAAATGCTCCATGAGCATGGCTCAGTCTGCACGAATTAAGGAACTATCAAAAAACGCTGAACTTACGGAGATAGCGATAAAACTTATATTAACCGAAACAAAGCCAAAGCCTAAGAAGTTTGTCTTAAAGGCTGAAAAGATTGCGGATTATTTTCCAGAAGATATGTCTGATGAAGATATAGAGGAGACAATTATCGGTCTTTTGGAAGAATGGAAATCAAAAAGGAATTAATACAGCGAGAGGAGGAGAACAGCGATGGGCTACAGGTCAAGCGGCAACCTGACGGTAGATGCCATGGGAAGCATAGCCATAAGCGGCAATGTTATACCCGAAGAATGGTATAAGCATATTCTGAAACCTACCACGGGAAAGCCTTATCTGTTGGCAATTACTATATTAGCTGATCTCGTATATTGGCATCGCCCTACTGAAGTCAGAGACGAAAGGACAGGCGAAGTAATTGGATGGAAAAAGAAGTTTCATGGGGAGATGCTCCAGAAGAGTTATCAGGAGTATGCAAATAAATTTGGTGAGTCAAAAAAGACAATCAAGCTTGCTTTTGATCAGCTTGTGGAGATTGGTGTCATCAAAAGATTTTTTTACAATATAGAATACTCCAACGGAAGAACTATTCCAAATCAAATGTTTATTGATCTGAATATATTGGTTTTGAAAGAAATCTCATATCCAAAGGAAGAAGGCGGCACTACTTCAAAGCAGGTTTCAAGAAAATTAGTGCCAAGTAATTGTAATGAAAGTGCCGAGAATGCTGATGAAATGGGCGTTCTGAATGATGCTGAAAAAACAGACGGGATATCAGGACAAAATGAGGAGGATATACTGACAAATTTGTCAGGATACCCTGCCGAAAATGTACCCATATCCCAGCCCGAAATTTCAGTATATGGTGACAGTAATGAAATGGAATCCTGCAATTATGAGGATGGATATCCCTCCGGGAACTTCCGGACAAATACAAATAATACTACAAATAATATTTACAAAGATCACATCATATCTATCACGCAGGAGACTCCTGTGCAGAGACAAAGGCGGGAAGAGATTGATGCGATAAGACAAAAAACAGAATTTTGGGATCAACTGATAAAAAGGCATATTAACTACGATTGGCATATGGAAAATGACGATGTTACCAGACGTGAAGATTATCATGAGTTATATTTGATCATGCACGATGTTATGTGTGGAGAGCACTCTGGACCAATGATTGTCAATAAAACACCGATGGATCCGGAAGAGGTGAAGCGCAGATATTTACAGCTTAATGATTCTCATCTTGAGTACGTTATAGACAGGCTTCACGATAATCCGAACCAGGACGGTATCAGGGATATCAGGTCATATATGATTACCTGTCTTTATAATGCCCCTGCGACTATTGGGCAGTATTATCAGCAGTGGGTAAACCATGATAATACAAATGGCGTATTTCTGAAAAACCGGAAGGAGAATGAAGGGTATGAGGATTAAGGAATGCTCAGTTATCTTTTTTAAAGAAATACTGATTCCGCTAATAGCGATAGCTGTAGTGCTATGCTTTGCATATCCGATATGCCATAAAGCAGAAGGTATGGACTATTTTCTGCTTTGGCTTATTGTAGGATTCCCCTTCGGAATCAGACGTATGATGCTATGGCTTATCCCGCATAATTATGGGATTTCCGGCAGTATTGGAATTATAGGACTTGACTGTATCATAGGTGGAATTATAGGAGGATTTGTTGTTATCTACATGATTGGGAGAAGCATAGTAGCTTTGGTCAGAATAATCATTACGATTGCATTTGGATAAAGCTTTGGACAAGTTGTCCAAAGGCTGCCATGGATGTAATCCGTAATATATGACAGTAAGCTCTGGACAAGTTGTCCAAAGGTTAAAGTTAAAAAATATATTTACAGCGATAGGGAGCAGTTTTTGACCTCAATGGAGGAAAGAAGCTGCTCCCTTTTTTGCGTTAAGGAGGTTTTTATGTCAAAGGATTTGAAAACGCTTGTAGAGAAAGAGCTGGAAAAGGGATCTACACCACTTGTGTTCGATAGCGTGATAGTTCCGCCGGAGGGCTTTCGTGAAATTGACAACAGAGAACGACTTCTGAATGTTCTTCAGTATCTTCTCAGGGTAAAGGAACACAGGAAGCTGATATGGAATGATACTCTCTCTGCCAACAATGTTTACATGGATGTATTCCTTGGAAAGAGAGATTTTCACAGAGCTGCGCTTATTACCGGAAGAGAAGAAATCTATCAGCATATCAACTGGTACGGAGGAAAACTGAAACCGGATTACAATGGCAAAACCGTAATAGAAACGGATATCTGTGCTTTTTCCATAGCAGAGGATGAATTGGAAAAATGCAGAAAGACCTACGAGGGAAAAGATGCCTATTCTTTCTATTTTGGAAAATATCAGATTCGCTCACTCTATGCGAATTGCCTTGAATACAGAAAGAATATGGCACGGGATGAGGATAAATCCCATGCGGCTGATGATGGTACACAGCAGGCGGCTTATGGAAAATATACAGAGCTTTTTAGGCTGAACGATGATGTGATACGTGATGTGCTGTTCCAGTGCCTTCTGTTGGATGACTTGAAGATCGAGGACGGTACGATATTTGCAAATCTTTACACCATTTATCTTTTGAATTAAAAGTCCTGCGGGACGGAAAGGAACTATATGAGAAAAATATATTTGCGGAGGCTGCTGGTGCCTCCCTGGCTGTAAACATTACCAGAGGATAAACGAAAGACAGGAGGATGATGATGCAGGAAGAAGTAACACAGAAATCTATTGCCCTTGTGATCAGAACCTCCAAACTGACCGCCGATGTGCTGAAGAAAGCTATGATTGCCTACTTAAATCATCTTAAGAATAAGCAGGCTAACTGGCATGGGAAGATTTCCGTAAAGAAGCTCATGGGCAAGGATCAGGGTGCGAACACCATGGAAATAACGGAGAACAACATCAAATCCTTTGAGCGTGTTGCGAAGAAGTACAACGTTGATTTTGCCGTGAAAAAAGACAAGACCGTGGATCCGCCAAAGTATGTTGTTTTCTTCAAGGGCAGGGATGCCGACGTGATTGC
>JAFPVA010000047.1 GCA_017413105.1 Butyrivibrio sp.
ATTTTGAGAAACCTCCGGTTAGCATAAGATGTTTTTTCATCCGCCAAGATGAACACCTTTATCTTACTTTGTGTTTTCTTTTTATTCAATTGGCGTTATTTCTGAATTACAGGAATGCTCCTATCCGTCTAGTTCTTAACTATATTATAATCCAAAATATATTTTACATTTATTTAAATAATGTTTTCTTCTTGTTATCCGAACATACCCTTATCAAATTCTGTTATTTATTTATTTCACCAAATTCCATTAATGTATAAGGAAGTTCCCTTAAATATCCAAAAGCATCATCTTTTGTCAATTCACGTTTCGAATGCACAACTGCCTTTTTATTTCCCAGATCAACCTTTGCATATATCCCATCGTTCCTGTTCAGGGCGTTTTCAACGCGGGTTGCACAGTTGCTGCATACCATGCCTTCAATTGTGAGCTCATAGTGATGGTCGTAATGGCTTATGTTCTTATCTGCCACCTTTACTTTTGCATCCGGGGCTTCGTGCTCTCCGCAGCATGAGCCGCCGTGAAGAAGCTTTTTCCTCATCATTCCTATCATTAGTAATATCGCTGCGGCAAAAATCAGTACCGCAAAAATAGTCTGACTGTCCATAACTACTCCTTTTGAGATTTTTTATCATCCTAATATATTGACGGCTCTGAGCCGTGCAATATAATGTTAGCATAAGCTAACGCAAAAATAAAGGAGGAAAGTATGAGTAAAATAGCAATTGTTTATTGGAGTGGTACAGGTAACACTCAGTCAATGGCAGAGGCAGTGAAGGCTGGCGCCGAAAGCAGCGGTGCATCGGTCGATATGTTTTCACCATCAGAATTTAATTCTTCACTGGTTTCCGGCTACGATGCAATAGCCTTCGGATGCCCTGCAATGGGAGCTGAAGTTCTGGAGGAAACAGAATTTGATCCAATGTTCTCTTCCGTTGAAGGTTCTCTTTCAGGAAAAAAAGTGGTGCTCTTCGGTTCTTATGGATGGGGTGATGGTCAGTGGATGCGCGATTGGGAGGAGAGATGCAAGTCAGATAACGCAAATCTCGTAACTGACAGCGTTATCGCAAACAATGCTCCTTCTGATGATGATCTGGAAAACTGCACAGCGCTGGGAAGGGCGATAGCATAACAAATAAGTGGTGACGGCAAAAATCGGTGATCTTACGGTCACCGATTTTTAGCGCTATGAAACGAGGGGACGGTTCTGTCGTTCCATGAAACGGGTGAACCGTCCCCTCGTTTCATGGAACGCAAGAACCGTCCCCTCGTTTCACCGTCCCCTCGTTTCACTCTCGTTCCACCCTTGGCTAATTCCTTATCTCCTCAGCAATCATCCTTGCCAACTCAAGATAAAAAGGCTTAACATTAACTCTTTTCGTCAGTCCTCCCTGCAGTGACATGTGATCTCCGGTAACGGTTGGCATGACATACCAAATCCCGGGTTTTAACTGCTGCCCCTCAGAATACTCTATTGAAGCTGCGCCGATCGGAGCCTTGGCTGATACCTCATTCACAAGCCCGTCGTTGCTCTGCCAGGACTCATCAATATAGAATCCGCCTTTAGTGTATCCGGTGTACCTGCTTATGTAGGTAGCCCCCTTAAGGAACATGTTCTCTGTTATATCCGGATTCGGAACAACCTCCCCCTGCTCATTTACAATGCTCGATGAACATGGATAGGCAAAATAATATACATCATCAAAGGTCGTAATGCTCTCATTTAGCGCAAGAGCATTGTCAATGTGCATGTCATAGGAAGCATAATCCCAGAGCTGCCTGCCATCCAAGTCCGGCTTAGTCCCTTTAGACACAGCACCACTGTTTTTCTCATATTCCTCAGGAATATCGATAAGTGACAAGTCAAAAGAGCTTACGACTATCATAAGCGCTACCATCCAGATGACTGTTGCCTTGACTCCATTTCTTTTTATCATAAAAAAAGGATACGGTCCCTGCACAAGATCCAAATAGTTGAGTCTAAGCATGATGAGTCCATAGACAAGCGTTACCACCGCAGGCAGCCATACCCAATGAAATGGTGGCCTGTGCTCTATAAAAAGATATGTCAAAGTAGATATTATCGGTATCAGTAAATGGTGAAAAAGACCACTTCCCGAAAACAGCAATTCTTTTGGCTTTCCCGACATAGGTACAAGAATTGAGGCCGTAACAAAAAAGGTCATTACAAGCATGCATACGCTTAAGTAGCGTACAGCTTCGACGCCGTTCCTCTGTCCAAGTATCACAAGTAAAAAAAGATGAAATTAGCGTAAGAGAAATCCGCTCTTTAGACATTATTCCTATAGTCTCGGAAGTTTCGGGAAGACACATTATCAGAAGGTCAGTCTCCGGTAAAATATCCTCCAGATGATCTATCCTGAATATTCTGTCAAAAGACCTTTCGCTGCATTTACCACTCCTGCATAATCCGGTTATACTTGCCGGTTCAAAAGAATGTACTCTTTGTGCAAACGTACATCCTATATCACCTGTGCCAAGCACATTTATGCGGCTACCCCTAAGAGACTTTTGGGGCAGTCTGCTACCCCATTCACCTGAAATTGATTTTCTGTAAATAACGTTCATCTGTCGCATCAGCATAAGACTTACCATTATCATATGCTCTGCAATACTCACTCCGTATGCTCCAGCAGAATTAGTAATGATACAATTCAGACAATTATAGTAAAAAAAAATAGCGCACAATCTATTTTTAGAATGTGCGCTATACCATATAATTTGCATCTAGATTATTAGTTTCTTAATTTGATTATACACTATTTCCTACTAATCAAATCCATTAGAATTACTTATCGCAATCATCATCCCAAAAATTCTTTTACTTTCCCGGCAACAGCCTTTATTTCCAAAGGCCGTTCCATGGTCTCCATGCTGATAATCAGATTTTTCCCAACGATAAGTCCACACTCCTCATAGTCCATGAGCTTCTCAAAATTGTTAGTTGCATATTCATCTTTTTCAATCATACCAAGATGTTCCCAATACCAAGTTGTACCGCTCTTTACATTAAGAAGTGCAAAGTCAGGATATTTATATCTGCCATCTCTTAATCTTACCTCCGGCTCGCAGATGTAAGGAATGTTATTGCGATGAAAATAGTCTGCCAATATTTTCTCTGACTTGGACCGCACGAGTTCTCCTCTTATAGTCTGAAACTCATACTTTTTCTCATATGAATTCCGGTTACCTGGGTGTCTATCGTACCACTCTTTTATCAGCATTTCTTTAGTAGGGCGAATTGGATTTACCATTTCTCTTCGTCCATCACTAAGTCTTTCATACAAGTCATCAATGCTATCCGCATCGTACCTGCTGCAAAACTTCTCCAATCTGTTGATCATGTCTTTTAAATGTTTATGCATTTTTTCATCATAATCTCTCTGGAGCAGGAGCTTTATTCTACTTATGTCTATTTTGGAAATGTAATGTTCTTTCTCCTCTCCTTCCTCTTTGAAATGATACTGATAGTTACCGTTCCTACTTGAAACTCGAATATTCCCCTTTTCAAGGCCTTTGTAACTTTTTACCCTCTTGGAAGCTTCCTTTTCAAGCTGCCTAAGCTCTTCCAGTTGCTTTTCTAATTCCTCTTTATAATTTCTCATTTTATCCTTTCCTGTAATACTCATCTGCCCCGTTATTTTTCATAAGGAGCATCGATACTTATTACAATTCATCTTCAACTATTCAAGTGCTATTTATGACGGATCCGTTTGCGTCTTTTTTAGAGTTTTCTGATTTCTGGATACGTAAAAAAAATAACGAAGCGTCCTGATTTTTATTATTTTAAATAAAGCCGTATAGAATTCCCCTTTCATAGAAAACTCCCTTTAATGCTTACTCCTCGTTTCTGAATTTCTGAAATAAAGACGCAAAAAGACTGGAGAAATTCATTGACTCCTCCTACAGGCATTGATTTCTTACTTCTTTTTATTCAAAAAGTGGAATAAAGACGTCGACTCAGAATTTGACGACATCTTTTTTGAACAAAACAGATATGTAGACGCAAAAGCTTTTAATTATTTTATATTTGCTTTCTTACCTGGTTCCTAACAAAACGACAAATGACAGCCCGCGATTTTACTAACAAAACGCTAAATTGCAACCTGCAGTTCCGCTCACAAAATGCTAAATAGCACCCCGCAGCATTCCAAGCAAAACGACAAATAGCAACTCGAAGGTCTGCCCCATAAGGAACATGGCGATATTTCAAAGCTTAGACAAAGCGCAATAGTGCAATAGAGTAATAGCGCAGGCATGATTTTACCTCGTTTTTTAATTCCTTGCAAGCGTTAACAAAACTGTCCAGCGCCGCTGCAAAAATCACATATATTAAGAAGCTGTTATCTAGTCTTCTTTCTAGAATTATTATACATCCCCCTTTGTATGAGTTCTTAGATGAAATTACAGAAATCCGCACTGGCTGCGGATTTCGTGAGAACATGTTTCAAGAGTAAACCAAGCTCTGCGACGTTAGTCGCCTTCTAATGGCTTGGTTGATACATTCTTGGATTTATATCCAAGAATATATACTAATATTGTGACCAAATCCCGAAAATCAACCCACACATTGTCCATAATTTTTTACCATTATTTTCCTTTTTTTGGAAAAAATGCGAAGTGGAATAACCGCGCGAAACGTGTATAATTGGATTTCTCACTGCAAAAAACAAAGAGGTAAATCATGAATAATCTGTTGTACATTTTCGAAGAAGTTTGCGATCTTATCACGCAAAAAGGACTTGATCATTTTGAAAGAGAAAATGATGAGGACAAGTTCATCTGGAACTTTGCAAAGAATGGTTCTTCTCTTCATGTAAACACTGTTTCCCAGAGCCGTTATGTGCTCTACGCCACAGAGAAGGATTACAATCTTATCCATAAAAGAGCTGAGGATATGGGCCTTGGCATTACTTTAAAAGAGTCAAAAAAGGACATGATTGAGATGCTGGTTTCTCAGTATGAGGAAGTTTCAAGCAAGGCAATCCTGTTTTTCAGAAACGGCAACAAGGGACTGCTCCAGAACCCTGAGGAAAAGAAGCTCCCTCATGCCATCTACTTTTTTACCAATGAAAATCTTGAGTTTGTTCTTGATTGTCTTTCAGAAAATGAGCTTTATAGCGAGAAAATCAGACAGGAAAAAGAATACTCACAAAAGCTTAAGGCTTCTGAAGAGCTTAAGGCTCTTGCAGCTGCTCAGACAAAGCTTATGAAGAGTCAGAAGTATGGACGTTCAAGGATATCAGCCACCACAACAGGCAGCAGAATGAAGACCATGACTGCAGCTGCTTACGGCGTGACAAGAGCTACTGCTTTCACCAAGACCTCCGCTTCAGCAGCAACAGCAGCTTCAACCGAGCTAACCGATGAGGAAATCAAGAATGTTATCCCGGAGGGCTGCCTTGTTTCTCACAAGAAATATGGCAAGGGCACAGTAAAGGCAATCCTTGAGGGAAAAATCGATGTGCTTTTCGAGGACTCGGTAGAAAAAGTATTTGCAGCCAATGTTTGTATCAACAATCGACTACTTACAGTGATTTAAATTCTATCATCAATCCGGGAATCATAAACGAAACACACTATATATACATTCTTGGATTTTATATCCAAGGGAACGGTCCTGTGACCGTTCCCTTGTTCCATTATTTAATTTTCTCATCATTCTTATATTTCCATTTTACATCATCGCTTATGCATATCAAATGGCAAGTCTATTTCACTATCTCATCACTCAATATTCTTCAGCGCCACATCCAGTGGTATCCGCTTGATTCGCCTGAAATCCACGAGCGATACTATCCCATACCCGATCAGCATATAGATCACCGACATTACCATAGATATCCTGCTCATGAAAAAGGCAAAATATCCATCCATCTGCAGCATAAACACATGGAATATCCAGACCATAAGTCTGTAGCCGATAAAGAAGCTGATGATTGAAAACAGCACAACCACGATAGCCGTAGGCACAATGTAAAGGGCGCCAATCTCACCGTTTTTAAATCCCAGGATTTTTACCATGGAAATTGAATTTTCATTTTTCTCGATGATGATCTTTGCCAAAAGATATATCAGAGAGGCGGAAAGAACTATCAGCGCATATTTGAACACATCCATAAATTTACCCATAGAGTGCATAAGCTGATTGGTTACCTTCGTGATATCCTCTGAAGTTATAACAGTTGCAATATTCTGCTCATCGATATCCATGATCTCGTTTTTGGAAAAATATCCTGAGAACTCCTCAGCCTTTTTTCCAAAGCATTCATTAAAGTTCTCTGTATCCAAAAAGGCTGCGATTCCGCCATCATAATCGGCTATTCCTATTACATTGAATGTGTAGGATTTATTCTCATATTCCGCATTCAAAGTGATGACATTGCCGGCTGCAATTCCAAACTTCTTGGCAAAGGCGCTTGAAATGTACACTCCGTCCGTCGTGTCTTTTTCCAGAGTGATATAGGAGCTATCCTTGTCTACTCCGTAAACAGTTACGCTCTCATCTCCGCCACTGCCCATTCCTGTGCGGAAGGAGCTCTTTTTCTTGGGGTACAAAAGCTCTGTCATGCTGAACCTCTCAGCAGTTTCTTCCGATGTATCGATTACATTTCCGTCTTCATCCTGATAATCCATCAACATGTACTGATACTCTGCAAACATCATGTTTGGTGCTTCCGCAGCGTAGTGCCTTAGGGAATCCGGAAGTCCAAAGGCAAAGCACAGCATCACTTCGATGAATATGACACCGAATATCAGCACCAGATAATTTGGCATATTCTGGAAAAGAATTCGAAGTCTGAACCTTCTAAGAAAAGACCATCTTGGAAGCCTCATGGCCTTGGCTCTTTTTGTTTTTACAAGATCGTGACGAAGGAACCTTAATGGACTTAGCTGCAGCTTCTTTACTATAATTAAAAGATTTATAAAGAACATCAGAAGCAGCGGAATTACCGTTGTCTTTATAAGAGCCGCATTGCTCCATACCGCATGGCATGTGGGCAGGCTGTAACTGTTGTAATACAGATAAACCGCCAGATTATTGAATACTGTATATCCAATGACGTTTCCTATTATTGCCCCTAAAAGTGTAACTATAACCGGCATGGACATGTAGTGGACCACCATCTCAAATCTGCTATAGCCCGAAGCCCTGAGGGTACCTATAACAGAGGCTTCCTTGTCGATGGTATTACTGATGATAATTGCAAAAATGAATGCAATAACGCCGATAAGTATGTAGCACAAAATGCTGGTGCCTGCTGAATCTCCCTCGATATCAGAGATGGCAAAATTGCTGGCCTGTCGCAGATACTCGGGAAGATAATCTTCTATCTCATTGTCATGAACAAGAGTCTGTGTTATGAGTGCTTTTAAGAAATTCTCAGAAAAGTCCGCCTGTTCAACCTTAGTCTCTGGCTCATTCAAATACTTATAGGCATAGTTGTAGTGAACCCTGGCTCTGAGCTTATAAAAATCCTCAGGAGTTACCATTGCCACATCAAATCCAAAAGCATCAAACATCAGATCCGTGTTGGAACTATGAAGAGTTAAGTAATTTACATAGGAAATAAGTCCTACAACTTCAAAATCCTTCCCGCCAACAGTGATGGTATCTCCAAGCTTTATGCCTACGTTATCGGCATGCATTCTGTCGATTGCAATCTCGCCCTCTTTTTCCGGGGCTCTGCCCTGGTTAAAAGAAGCTTTGTCTATCTCTGAGTTACTTTTATATATTCTTACCGTGGCGTCCTCTACGCCATCACCATTGTTGTCCTCAGCTTCATCTCTGTAAAAGTGTTCGTAGATTTTTACTTTAACAGGAGTGATCTCGTCATTTAAGTTGTACCTGTCCGCCACCTCGTCCCACTCTTCATCGACCTTTTTGACAACCTCCTCATGGGCCTCATTGTAGGCGTCATCGACAGCCTTCTTGTAATCCTCTGACTCTTTTGCCTGTTTTATTGCTTCGTCAAAAGAGCTTTCCATAGCAGCATCGATCTGCTGCTTTATCATTTCTTCATTGGTTATTCCGTATGCAGCGCACTGGGCACGAACTCCCTCTTCAATCCCCTCTGTAACCTGCTCATTTAGCTTTTCCTCGATGGCTTCTGCCACCTTCTCGTCAGCTTCTTTATTGCCCTTATCTATGTAATAGGCTCTGACATCAGCTTTTTCCCCCAGGCTGATATCATCAAGAAGTTCAGAAGATGCCCTCTTTGAAAGTTCAAAACTTCCGTCTTCAAGATTTAGCGTTTTTCTTCCGTCGTAGACCGCAGCCAGCATGCTGTCATGTCCCACGTACATGCCGGAAATTACACCGATCATCACCACCATAAATAGAATGATGACCAGATATTTGTGCCAGTCGGATTTTAGTTCTCTTGGAATTCTTTTGATAAGAGGATTTCTCATAACTTGTTCCTCCTTACCACTCAAGATCCATTGCGGTCGTCTTATTATCATTTATATCGTTGTGGCGCACCACTCCGTCTCTTAGCTTGATAACGTGGTCTGCCATATTTTTTATTGCTTCGTTGTGGGTGACCATTATTACCGTGCTGCCATATTTTTTATTGCAGTCCTCGATGAGGGAAAGGATCTCTTTTGACGTCTTATAATCCAGAGCTCCCGTAGGTTCATCGCACATAAGAATATCCGGATTCTTGACTACAGCTCTGCCTATTGATACTCTCTGCTGTTGTCCTCCGGATAACTGATTTGGATACTTATATTTGTGATCCTGGAGCCCGAGAGTTGTCAGTACCTCTTCCACGTCCAGGGGATTGTCGGAAAGATATGCTCCAACCTCGATATTTTCTTTAACATTGAGGTTTGGAATAAGATTATACATCTGGAATACATAGCCCAGGTGCTTGCGTCTGTACATAGTAAGCTCTTTTTCATTCATCTCTTCAAGCTTGTCACCATTGATGCTGACATAGCCCTCATCGGGAGTATCAATGCCGCCTATGATATTAAGCAGCGTAGATTTTCCGGAACCGGAAGGACCAAGAAGAACACAGAACTCTCCTTTTTTTACGGTGAAATTCATACCTCTTAGAACATCCTGCCTGGCTTCACCGCTGCCAAAGCTCTTTTTCAGATCTTTAATCTCAAGAAAATCTTTCATAACATCTCCTCTTTATGCAGAACAATGTTAATGGTTAATAAAATTTTATCAACCATCAACATTTGAACCAATGCACTGTCCTGCAAATTATTTTTTCTTATTTTTCGTATATCGCAAATTACATATAGTTATTAATCCATTTTGGGACCACGAACTCCGTCCCTAGGTTCCCTGTCTACACAACTTCCCACATCTGCCCCATGTTCTTAACCCCTTCTTCAGGCAGGCACCCTTTGCAGGTATGCCCTTCTGAGCCATCTCCCGTCGAGCAGCCACTGCATCCCGAGCATCCCTTGGACGTAAACACCACTCTTTTTATAACACCCATGTGCTCAAGGTATTCCATCTGCCTTGTGACGTCTTCAACGCTGGTGTGAAGTTCCATTGCAAGAAGCTTTGTGGTCCTTGCATGACCATCTTTTAGAAGTTCCAGTAACTGTTCCATATTCTATCCTCTGTCTGCCAGACCAGAAAGAATGCCGCTTACAGCATTCTCGTACGAATTAAGAAAGCTTGAGCATCATTATCATCCGGCCTATCTTTCATCACCAGATCAGCATTCCAACGTGATATGCAATGCATGCAAGAAGGAGCGAAACTGCTGTGTAGTAAAGAACAATCCTTCCTGTCCACTTTGCTGAGTGGGTCTCCTGATATGTTGCAGCAAGTGCAACAACGCAGGGCATATTGAAGGTCATGGCAAAAATGAAAGCAAGAGCCTCAGGCTTTGTCACATTTGAAAGAAGTATTGAACTTAGGCTTGCACCACTTGCAACATTGGCAGTTGACCCTGCGCCGCTCATGGCACTTGTAAATGCTGCGCTGTAAGAACCACCGCTGTAGAGAGCACTGATAACTCCGATTGCTCCCTCTTTTCCCACTGCAGAAGCAATATAGGAAAGGAACAGCTGCCATGGCATACCAAAGATTCTTGTAACAGGCTCAATTGCTACGCCGATAGTATAAAGAATGCCGCCCTCTCCCGTGGGTGAATAGCTAAGAAGCCAGAACACGCCGCATACAAGGAGGATTACTTTTGTTACTCTGATGAAGGTCTCTTTGGTTCTTCCGAATACGTATCTGAACAACGCTCCCCACTTTGGTTTGTGGTAAGGAGGAAGCTCCATGATCATTCCGTAGCGGTCCTGTTTCTGCACAAGACGACCACCAAATACTTTCGCTGTAATATACATATGAAGGAACATTGTCAAAAGAATCACCGCAATCACCAGCACTGCTCCCGGTCCAAAGAATATGGAAGAAAGCATAGGTATTGTTGCCCAGGCTGCTCCACAGGGAACTGCCCATGCAAGGGCGATGGTGAGGACCTTCTGTCCCCAGTTATCGATGACTCTGGCTCCGGCAGCACCGCCCATAGTGCATCCAAAGCTCACAAGGAACGGCATGACGGACTTACCCTGAAGTCCAAGCTTTCCCATGGTATTGTCGAACACATAGGAAATACGCGCCATGACACCCACTTCCTCAAGAAGTCCAAAGACCAGCGTTACGCCGAATACAAATCCAAGCATTTTGAAAATATATGAGAAGGACTGAATAATTACATCCGTTATAACCAGCATGATAAACTCAGGACATCCGATTGCAGAAAGACCTGCAGTCACCGGCTCCTTGAGCATAAGAACCAGCGAACCAACCAACATCGGCGGAATCGCCGGAACAAATGATGCAATAAGCCCCAAAAGAACTGTAAGAATAACCGCAGGCTTTCCCCAGGTTTTGCTTGTATAAATTCGGTCAAGCTTTCCGAGAGTTACCTTTACTGTCTTTGACTGGATTGCGCCGTCAATCACGTCATCAATCCATGCAAATTTACATCCCCCTACTGCCACAGCCCCCTGAGCAGAGTTCTTAATCTCCTCAATCTTTGAAAAAGCAGATGCCCCCAAGGCGTTCTTTAGCTTAGCCACAACCACTCTGTCGTTTTCAAGGACCTTTGATGCCAGCCACATTGAAGAATATCCGGGAATAATATTTTCCGGAATGAGGTTGCAGATTTCCTGAAAGCCCTTGATGCCCTCATACTGCTCTTTTAGTTTTGACACATCGAGTCTTGCGTCAGTATTTATGGCCTTTTCCAGTGTCTTATAGAATTCGTCATAGGATTTTACATCTGTTGCAGAAAATGGAATAACCGGGATTCCAAGCTTTTCCTCTATAGCTTTCGCGTCAATCTTTTTTCCCTGATCAGCTGCTACATCAGCCATGTTAAGAAGAAGGAAGCACGGTGCATTTATTCCCGCATAATCAGCCAGCATAAAAAGACTCCTCTGCAACTGGGAGCTGTCGGCCAAAATGCACACGATATCTGCTTTTCCTGAAGTTATGAAATCTCTTGTGATGACCTCCTCATCGGAGTTCGCGGACAGGCTGTAGGAGCCCGGAAGATCTGCGACGTTATACTCTTTTCCCCCATAGGTAAAAGAACCTTCTTTTTTCTCAACTGTTTTGCCGGGCCAGTTCCCCACATGCTGCCTGAGTCCCGTCAGTGCGTTGAAAAGTGTGGACTTGCCTGAGTTAGGCTGCCCCAAAAGAGCTATAGTAGCCACTGCACTCATGCTGTCACCTCCTCAACGGTGATGCCGCTGCACTCCTTGCGGTTGAGGGCAATCATGGTGTCTCTTGAATAAACAAGCATAGGTCTGTTCTTGTCATTCTTTATCACACTCACCTTGCATCCCGGCGTCAGCCCGATTGAGGTAATACGGCTCATAAACCTTGTATCGCCGCTAATTGCCGTTATTACTGCTTCATTGTTTTCCCTTACTTCGGTTAAGCTCATTGTTTTTCTCCTCTCATAATGTTAGCTTTTGCTAACAAAATGATAGCACATTTAATGAGCTTTTTTCTCAGTATTGGCTTATTGAAAAATATTCTCAAGTAAGACCTTGTTTCTTTTCCTTGAGATAGTTCTTATTCTCATACATGAATTTATCCGCACGATTGAATACAGAAATCACGTCCTCGTCACCATCGAATTTAGACATTCCGCAGGCAATTACGATTCCACCGTTTGCTATGGCTGATTCATTGTGCTTGGCAATTACATCCACCAGCTCATCTGTGCGCTCGTAGTCTTCATCCTGTGAAATTACAACAAACTCATCGCCTCCGACACGGAAAACAGGGCTGCGCTTAAAGGTTCTGCATATAACCTCGCAGGCATCACAGATACACTTATCCCCTGCTTCATGTCCCAGGGTATCATTTATCTTTTTAAGGTCATTTACGTCAAGAACAATAATGGCAAACTCCGGCTGACGTCCCTCCATAATTCTGCGATTCATCAGCTCTTCTCTTTCTTTGTAGGCGTTCTTGTTCTTTATACCGGTAAGAGCATCAATCTCAGCCATGCTCTGAACCACCGCAAGCTTTTCCACATACTCGCGCTTTATGCGCATGGCATCCGTAACATCCTGACAAAGTCCCAAAAGACATTCTCTTCCTGTGTCATCCGTAAATTTGAGCTTTGTAGTCTGGAACTGCCTTGGATTGCCCTCTGCATCAGGAACATCCTCATAGAAAATATATGGTCTGTCCATAGCCAGAGCCTTTTTATCATCCTCAATAAAATGAAGAGCTGTAGCTTCATCAAAAATCTCAAAGTCTGTAAGCCCCACAACGCCCTCAGGATTCTCTTTATGGGCATAATCAGCAAAGGCCTGATTACAAGCCAGATACTTACGGGTATTCACATCCTTTGAAAAGGTCATTGCCGGCATATTTGTCAAAAGAGCTGCTACAGATTTCTTAAGTTCTGCAATCTTCCTGTTGGCATCTGCTTCTTCCTTCAGTTTCTCATTTTCTTTCTGAAGCTCAGCATACTCTCCGGATATCTTTTTGTATTCAGCACTGTCTTTAACATTTTGATCACGTTCCTCTGTAGACGAAAGTATTGCGACCATAACTGCCGCCACATTGGTTACAGGGTTCACTGCAACTCTCCAGATAAAGAGCTGGATAATCTTTCCATCACTGGAAATATCATCCAATATCACTCTTTTGCCACTCTGAGCACAATGGAGGACAGCATTTAAAGACAGACCTCCAGTCTTATCAAGAAACTCTTCCGAATCGAATTCTTCTCTATCATACATTTTAGGGAAAAACTCTTTTACATAATTGTTAAAAGTAACATTGGTCTTAACAATTGATATTCTCTCACCCCGACACTCCACCATAACCATTGGCCACGTATCAAAGTAGTCATTATGCTCCTCATCAGAATTAGACATGGACAGGTTATAAATATTCACATTTCCAAGCTGAGCATAATAATCAGCTTCGTCAGGGTTTTCAAATCCAATCTGCATTCCCGCTTCATACCTTGCCAGTATTTCCTCAAATGGTAGCGGTTTGCAGAAATGGTACCCCTGAAGCATAGTACAACCGATATCTTTCAGGAAATCAGCCTGCTCCTCGGTCTCAACTCCCTCTGCAATAGTATCCATGCCTAGGGCCATTGCCATTCTTGCTATCTCAGTAAGGATGATCTTGGCTTTTTCACCATCCTGAAGCTGCCTTACAAAGAGCATATCAATCTTGATAAGATCAAAGGGAACCTTATGCAGAATTGCAGGAGAAGAATATCCGCTGCCGTAATCATCCATCCACACCTTGAAGCCAAGCTCCTTAAACCGGCTTATCTCCTGTATCATGTAATCAACATCATCAGCCACAATGCTCTCAGTGATTTCTATCACCAGCATATCTCTGGAGATACCGGACTGATCTACACGCCACCTTACTTCTTCAACAATGTCACATGTGTAAAAATCTGATCTGGAGAGATTCACAGACATGGGCACCACATAAAGGCCATACTCTTTCTGACGCTTCATCTTTTCAAGGGCGCATTCAATCACATAAAGATCAAGCTTGTAGATTGTATTATATTCCTCAAGTGTCGGAATAAAATCTGCAGGACAAAGAAATCCTTTTTCAGGATCCACCCATCTGGCCAGGGCTTCTTCATGGCATACCTGTCCACTTACTGTTCTGACTATAGGCTGATAAAAAACCTTTATCCAGCCTTCCTTGATTGCTCTGTCAAGGTTTTCGACCACATATTGTTTGCGTTCAATATTGGTCATCATCTCCTGGTTAAATAGGTATACTCCGGTCTCATACTTATTTTTTCCGGAATCGCAGGCTATTTTTGCCCTGTCACAGGCTCCGCTTATGCTTATGCTCTCATCTTCATACAGATACATTCCCACGCGAAGCGGCATACTCCTGTCGCCGTCAGTTAAGATATCTGATTCGGTAATCTTTTTTGCCCATTCTCTTGCCTTTTCCTCATCACAAAAGACGCAGAAATGATCAGCAGAGAATCTGCTACAGTTTTCATGGGTAAAATGTGTTATTACTTTTCTGGAAAAATTCAACAAGAAACGGTCGCCCTCATCCAGACCATGCTTCTGGTTGAATACTTTCATCCCGTCAAAATCCATAAAGAGGATAACGGGAGTCTTACCATTTTTCCTTATTTCCTTGCAGCCAACTTCGGCTAGTTGCAGGAAATAGGACATGGAGGGGAGACCGGTCAGATAATCGTGACCAATCTTGACATCAGCGCTTCTTCCATTCAGCTGACTATTCAGGAAATTAATAATTCCTTCCTGCTGGGTCTGTCCATTTTCAACATAGGGTCCCTGATCCGTATACCAGATAAATCCTAGCTTTACGCCATTTTCTTTATATACATGTTTTCCATAGGAATGAATTATTCTGTACTCGCCATTTTTCCTTAATCTGTAAATTACGTCATAAGGAATGTCTTCTGCAGCAAAGCGCACTGCAGCATCTCCTACTGCCGACAGATCATCCGGATGCATATCCCTGTACATATCATTGTCCAGTAGGTTATAGACCTCTTCTCTGGTCATATCCGCATATCCTGCCAACTCTATAAAGCCTTTGGAAGCAACAACCGTTACTACCCTTTTATTGATAAACTGATAGACCGCAAAAGGGACGGAACTGTTTTCCATAAATGCATTTTCTTCTTCACTATACCTATATTTTTCCAAAGAAATACCTCCGGTAGGATAAGGTCAGGTTTACAACTATTATTTTCCCCAGTCTGAAAGGGGCTTGAAATCTATTTCTTTGAAGTTAGCATTCTGAGCTTCAACTGCTCTGTTAAACGCTTTCTCTGTTATCAGTTTCCACTCATCATTAACATCGGTTGAAAGCCAGGGATTTTCCTCGTGCTCGTAAGCATCATATTTGTATCCCCACTGGAAAAGAAGTTCTTTTGACCCGGGAGCAAGGGCATAAACGTTCCAACCAAACTCGGCTGCACCATTTGAATATTCATTACAGAACCAGTCTTCTCCCTGGAGATAATATCTATTGCGAGCTCCCCCGCTCACTACCTGTTCAGGTTCACCGTTAACAATTGTATAAATGTCATAGATCATGCTGCTGTCTCTGTCCCCAATAAAAAGCTCAGGAACACCATCGCTGTTAAGGTCAAAAACAGCATATCCAACCCTGGAAAGTCCCTCTTCACTGTCCTGAACCATTGTATAGTAATCCGGTGAAAAACCATTTCCCTCAAGAGTTTCTGCATCTCCCCCACCATCAAGAATGACAGTCAGAACTCTTAGCGGACCATCATAAAAGCCTTCTCCGCTTATTGCTGCATCTAAAACAGCTGATCCATCGCTTAACGGAGTAGCTTCTTCCACTATTGCCTGTACCTCTTTAGCTATCCCCTGTACAGTCCCGATTGCATCCTGCGCTTCCTCCTGTGCATTCTCTAAGACACCGCCAGCTCCAGTTTCCTGTCCACAGGCCGTAAGCGCCACCGTAGCTCCCAAAGCTGCAACAATAATACTTTTTTTCATGAATACTCTCCTTTTTTAGTCTTTACCGCATAATTCCACCTATATAAAAATGGTAACCCAATTCATGGATTCAAATTATTAAAAAAGGATTAAAAAGTTTAAGGTTTTTATAAAGACTGAGGAGTGAAATGGCTAGTGAACCGCGGCTTATGGGACCTGGCTTGTGGAGCTTGGCTGTGGATCTTGGCTTGTGGGACCTGGCTTGTGCAACCGAGTGGTTTCATTTTAGTTTTATTTATCGATAGTAACCGATGTCAAGGACACAAGAATAATCTTATGGCAGTATTCCTAGCCAATGGCGAGAAAGAAATCCTGATATTTGCGTCTTTTTTCGAGTTTTTCATATTTTGGATATCAAAAAATATTTACACAACGTCTTTATTTTCATTTTTGATTTTTTAGATACAAAAAATAAGGTGATTTACTCGTAGTCCTACTTTTGTCAGCTAACTTTACGGCCAAATTTCGCGTTTTTTATTTTTGGCCGTAGGATTAATCCTGAATTAGAGCGTTATTTCCAATTTCATACACCTTTTTTGATGAAAACTAGTATTAAGACGTCGCTCATAAAAAAATCGGTATCTCTTTTGGCGAAAATGATTATAAAGACGTATATTTCCCCACTAATCAACTAAACATGGCAAATAGCTACTGCTAAAAAAATACGAGCACGTTTCCTTGACATAGGGTTCACTTTACTATGATTGTCAAATAATGAGCACATCTCATTGAATGGGAGTGTTGACATGGGAGTCACTATCCCTTACCTAGTAGAAAAATGTGCATAAAAAACTGGACCAGCTTATTATAAAAACTGGTCCAGCAAAACTAAATCATATTCCTCAGCTATTATTCGTTTAATGTTTCGAAAAAATACTCAGTTGTTTGCTGTTGAATCATTAGAAACAATATTCGCATTATCATAGATGATATCGAGAATCTTGTAATATTTCAGATTAAGTGCCATTTCGTCTTTTGTGATATAATCCAGAACTTCTGCTTCTGTCGCAAAAGATCCCTGCTCAATATAATTATTGATTTCTGCATCAATTTCCTCATCTGCTATGGTAACGAATGCTTCAAATCAGGAGATAAAGAAGGTGTTCAAAAATGCCACATTCCATTTGATACCGTCAGGATTAGAATTCGCTTATGTCGAGTATCCCGGAGAAGTCATTGATGTTGCCAGCTGTGTGAACATACCGGCCGAATTCTACGGGCTCAAAGGCGTCCCGGATTTTGATCCCACTCAGATGTATTCGGGCAGCTTTGTCTCGGATTCATTCCAAAGGGATCTTACGATAAATGCGATTTATTATGATGTTCAGACAGGAGATATTGTCGATTATCACGGTGGCTTGCATGATATACGTGAACATATACTGCAAACAATGGTTGACGCAGAATCAGCATTTGAAGCGGATCCGCGTATCTCAATACGCGCAATGAGATTCAAAGCAAGATATGGTTTTAATTTTTCAGATCGCATGGATGAAGTCCTAAGAGCTGGTGTTGCGAAGTACGTTACCGAACCCGGTCCCGTGAGCAATTCATTTAATATACCTAAGTTTTTTGATGGAGGGTATGCGTTGAACAGTTATGAGGTTCTTGAAGAATATGGAGCATTTCCCATATTGTTTGCTCCTGTTGCCGACACAAGTGCCCAGGATGATTACAAAACATATATGATCAGTACAATGAAGCAGATGGATGACTGGGAAGCAAACGGCGACGAGTTCAGCAGGAACCTGTATATAGCTGTTATCCTTTGGCCTATATTTGAGGGAGCTGACAAGGAGAAGATACAGAAAATGTCTAAAGAGGTGCTGTCGCAGCAGAGTAAGACCATTATGATAAATGATGAGGATATGGATGATTATACTGATCTGTTTATTCTGGAAAAAATGCTTGAGGAGGATCTGTCTTACGAAGATTCTGCCAAGATTGTTACACAAAACGAGTTTGAGGACGCCTATGATCTCCTGGTGTTAAGATCACTTACGGACGAGAACCTTACGGATGAAGTTGATTATTGGACAAAGATGCGTGAAGAACTTCTTTATGATGAAATGGATATTGCTGCATAGTTTATAGATCATATTATGACATAACGTGTTCGGGCATAATCCGAGGTAGCGCGTTTTTGTAGTTTTCGCACCTTCTTCCTTTCGCTGTTAGAAAGGAAGAAGGTGCGAAACTCCCTTGCTCTTGCCAATATCACTCACCCGTTGAGATCTGCTCTGATAGCAGCTAATTCGTTGTTCAGAACTGTTATCTCGTCGGTAAAAAAGTCATTGAAACGCTACACTAGTTAGATTCCCCACCACTCATAAATCTATCCATATCTTCTGCAATGCGCTTTGAAACAGCGACAGCAGCAACTACCGTCTTTGCCCCGGTAACCACATCCCCTGAAGCAAACACACCGGGAAGTGTGGTCTCGCCGGAATCATTAGTGGCAAGATTTCCTTTTTCATTAAGTTTAAGCTCTTTATCACGATTGACAAGACGGTCCTGGGGTACCTGTGATATAGCTATCATGATACTGTCTGCCGGGATAAGGTGTTCAGTTTCAGGCAACACTTTAAGCGGTATCTTACCTGCTTCAGATTGCTGAATGTTTAGCTCTGCCATCCTTTCTTCATCCGGGACCATGTCGCAGAAAACAGCGCCTTCGTCTTCTATCCTGACGATTGCTTTGCGGTATTCAAACTTTACTCCGTCTACCTTCGCATATTCAAATTCAGTTTTTGACGCACTGACTTCGTCGCCTCTTACATATACGACTACCTCTTTTGCACCATGTCTGATAGCTGTTCTGGCTACATCCATGGCTGCATTGCCTGCACCTATTATAGCCACCTTGTCGCCCAGATCATATACATCCGGGTTATTCAGATAATTAATCGCATAAAAAACATTGCCAAAGGTCTCTCCGGGAATGCCGAGCTTACGCGGCCTCCAGGCACCTGTTCCAATGAAAACACTCTTGTATCCGTCATTTAAAAGGTCCTGTATACTTGTAGAACCACCTATAGAAAAGTTCGGCCTAAACTTTATCCCCAGCTCACGCATCTTTTTATAATACCTATCCAAAATGGATTTTGGAAGGCGGAATTCAGGGATGCCATACCTAAGTATGCCTCCAATCTTATCATGGGTCTCAAAGACTGTTATGGAATAGCCTTTCAAAGCCAGGATTATTGCAATGGTTATTCCGGCAGGACCGGCTCCAATTACAGCTGCCTTTATCCCCTTAGGTGGAGCCGGCTTAAGCTCAAGCCTCTCAAAACATGAATCTGAGATGTAGTTTTCTATGGATGATATATGTATGGATTCGCCTTTAAGACCTCTGACACAGGCGCCCTCACACTGATTCTCATGATTGCAGACAAGCGAACACACCATGGACAAAGGATTGTTGGCGAACAGCATCTCTGCTGCTTCCATCATTCTGTTTTCTTTGAAAAGACGTATCATCTCCGGAATATTTGTGTGAATAGGACAGCCATTCTCCCTACACCTTGGCTTCCCACATTGCAGACACCTGTTAGCTTCATCAATTACATGTACAGACATTAAAAAAAACCCCCTATTTACGTATGGTCAGATTAGACATCAACATTTTTAATAATTTTACACATAAAAATAGTCAACAAAAACCTGCTTTGATGGCAGTTTTGTTGACTATCTTGAAGTACTGATATTTCTATTCACTTTCTATTTGACTCTATCCAGAAGACCGCAAAATCCACTAATTCTCTCTGCTTCATAAGTCGTATCTCAGCGTTACCCAAAATATCTTTTTCTACTGAATGCTCTTTTTCAAAAGCCCTTCCTATATCAACGAAATCCTCTCCGTCCACAAATAGTGTTTCATAAGCTTTCCAGATGCGCTCGCCATTTTCCATGATAGCGCTATGTTCAATGCTGTTATGTTTCCCCGGATAATCTGCTCTTACATCCGCCAGATGAATTGAAGTGTTTTTGTCATAATTGACACCCATTAGAAGAACATATCCATCCAGTTCATAGAGCTTACCGATTGGTGAAGAGTTACCAAATATATCAGACAGATCATGGTTCTCTGTAAGGTACTTCGCGTGTTTTCCCCACGCCGCAACTGATCTTGCAGGATGGTCGCTGCGTAGTGTTCCGGGCCATATTCGAAACATCTCAGCTACTGCGCCCATGGTATTGGTCGGTGTAATCATTTTATCGTATGCAGGCCAGTTCTGCCTTATAATGTCCCAGTCTTCCTTATCCGCATCCCAGTGAACACCGGTCTCCGGATCAAGATTCTTCCAGGACTGAGTCGGCATCATTATCGTTCCTTCATCGCCAACGGTTTCTATCAGCGCTTCTATAACTGCCTGTGCTCCTCCAATCACATAGCCAAGACTGCTCAGGGAAGTGTGGACCATTACTGTATCGCCGCTATGTAAGCCTAACTTTATAAAAGCTTCTTTTATCTGTGTTTTCGTAACTGTCTTCATTTAAAACCTCATATTCAATCCAGCATGATATTTTCACGCCCCAAGGTTAATGCACATATCTGTAATTCCATCTAAGTAAATATCTCATAATTAATTTACTGCTTTACTGCTCCATCCGACACTCCTGCCACAAGGAATCTGGACAGTGAAAAATACAGTATAACAATCGGAACCGCTATGAATATGGCTCCGGCTGCGAATCTCGAAAATTCCGTCTCCCCAAGATGCGTAAGTCCAACAGCAACAGTCCACAGATCCCTGTTCTTAAGGAGCATGTTTGGAAGAATGAAATCACTCCAGGGCCATGCAAAAGAGGTCAGTGCAGTATATACCAGGATTGGCTTGGAGAGAGGCATCGTGACCTTCCAGAAGATTGTCGGATTGGAAGCGCCGTCTATCCTTGCAGCTTCGTAAATGGAGTTGCTGATGGTATCAAAGTACCCCTTCTGAACAAGGTACCCCATCGGAGCGCCTGCGGAATACACCAGTATAAGGCTCCAGAGATTATTTATCAGATTGAAGTTTATCATTATCAGATAAACAGCCGTCATTCCCATAAAGCTGGGAAACATGCTGAGTACCAGCGTTGTCTTCATGAGTGGTTTTCTCATTCTGAATCTGAATCTGCTCATGGTGTAAGCGGTCAGGATAACCAGTACCGTCGAAAGTACGCAGGAACAGCCTGCCACAAACAGCGTATTCTTCAGCCAGCTGGGATAATCATACATCTGCGTATCGGAAAAGAGCTTTATATACGTCCCCATACTGTAGCTTTTAGGGAAAAAACCTTCATAGTCATAGATTGAACCTGATGAAGAAAATGAAGCCAGCACCAGCCACAGCACCGGGAAAAAGAATATGAAGGAGACAAGGATCAGTACGATATATGTCAAAACTGCTTCTGAGAGCCGTTCTTTTCTCATCTGAATGTGTCCTCCTTCTTAAATGCTGATGAATTAACATAGGCTGCTAAAGAAATGATCGATGTGATAATAAAAATGATAAGGCTGACAGCTGCGCCTATTCCGTAATAGTTGTTGTCAATAGAGAGGTTGTAGAGCCAGTTGATAAGAAGATCAGTATCACTTGCAAGGAAATAATCATCAAGATAAAGCCCTCCCCTCAGGAAGTAGAACACGCCGAAGTTGTTGAAGTTTCCGACAAAGCTTGTAATGAGCGTAGGCGTCGTGGAAAAGACCACAAAGGGAAGTGTCAGCTTTGTAAACTGCTTCCATCGTCCTGCCCCATCAAGGCTGGCAGCTTCATACAGCTCATTGTTCATGTTTGAAAGGATTCCCGTTGCAAGAAGCATTGAAGTGGGGATAGAAATCCATGCATTTACTAAAAGTCCGATAACTCTTGCCTTCCATCCGGCATCGATATCCAAAAATCCCACAGCCTGAAATCCAAAGGCCTTCAGATAGTAATTGATAGGCCCGCCATAGGAGAACATGAATTTAAATCCAAGAAGCGTGATAAATCCCGGAACGGCATAAGCCAGAATAGGAAATGCCCTCCAGAAGGTCTTTCCCTTCACACACTTTTTATTCAAAAGAAGCGCCAGAAATAATCCGCCAAAATAGTTTATTGCCGTAGCACAGACCGCCCAGATCAGGTTCCACCCAAGGATCCTTAAGAATGTATCCTTGATTCCGGACAGGGAAAAAATCTGCTTAAAATTACCAAGTCCTATCCAGTCCACAAGCTTTGGCGGAACAATATCACCACCGTAGTTTGTGAAAGCGATCAGTATCATGAAGATGATAGGAAGCACGTTAAAGACCGCAACTCCAATAACAGGAAGAAACAGTGCAACAACATAAAACTTCTTGTCAACAAAAGACACGAGCGAAGCGTAGAACCCGGGAACAGGCTTTCCCTGCTCCACGAGTTTCTCCGTATTCTTTATATCTTTTATATTTGAGAGGTAAAAAACTATGACAGCAATCAGGACAAGAAATGCCAGAATTCCGCGAAGCATCATTATGATTGAATCATCACCGGCAATGCCAAGCCACGGATCACCCTCTACTTCTCCAAGGGTAAAAAATCCAGCCATATCCCCAATTCCTGAGCTGATAAGATACCACAGATACAGCCCCAGAACGACCATATACAAAAGTCCCTTTATTCTCTGCCCATAAAGGAACTGTCCAAGCCCCATTATCACATAGGAGCATTTAGTCCTTAAGTTATTTGATCTCATAAACCTGCGAAGCTCCCTTATTTTGACAGAGTATAGATTGCATCATAAATACTCTTTGATGCTTTATCAAGAGCTTCCTGCATGGAAGCCTCATCGGCATACTTAACAGCCTCACCTTTGTTTTCCCTGAAGGCATCCTTTGCTACATCACTAAGAAGTGTACCCATAGGATCCCAGATCTGGTCAACCGCCTTTACTGAAGGCATAAGAGAAATATGTCCGGCGTTAAGACTGTCAAAGATCATACTTGTGATGCCGCCTATCTCCTCTGCAACATCTGATCTTGTTGGTGCTATTCCAAGAATCTCAGCTCTTTTCTTTATCATTTCTCTGCCGGTGGCAAAGTTTACAAACTCAATGCAGGCCTCCCTGTGCTCAGTGTAGGCACTGATGCCATAGCCGTTAACTCCGCCCATAACAACAGTTTCAACAGTTGCGCCATCTTTCGAAAGATCACCATCTGCAGGCATTTTTCCTGGAAGTTCTATCATGCCAAGATTCTCCGTTGCCTTGTCTGAAGCCTCAGATTCGCTCATTCCCTCTGCCTTGTAAACATCAGCGAGCCTGTCATGGAAAAGTACGTAAGTATCAGGAGTTGAAATTGAGCAAAAATATGTGCCATCTGCAACCTTTGAGTATCTGTTCTGAGAGATGGAATCGTCGATGCATTCCTCGCTCATGATACCGGCAAACTGCCTTAGTCCCAGCATTCCCTTAGCTGCATCTCCTTTTCCAAATCCCACATCCTCAGAATTAACGATGCCATCTGCGTCTTTTCCAAAAACATATCCGCCGTAGGAAAAGTCAAACTCCGCCATCATATAAAGATCTCTGCAGGCAGCAACAAGACCGTATTTCTTGCCATCAGATTCTGAAACGAGCTGTTGTGAATACTGATACAGACTGCTCCAGTTCTGGAAAAAATCCGGAGTCTTGTCTCCATCCTTATCCCATTCGCTCTCCCAGTTCTCAGGGAGCTTATCTTTTCTGTAAAAGAGCATTGGTTCCTGAACATTTACAGGCACAGCGCAGGTATACTGCTTGCCGTCCACAGATATGGAAAATGCATCCCAGGCCTCATCAGGAATATATTTCGAGCACTCAAAATCATCCTTGTTGATAGCCAGAATATGCTTGTCCTCTGCATAGGTCATGAGCTTATCGTTGGCCTGATAAAGAACATCGGGGCCATAACCATAAGGGCCGTTTTCAGCGAGGTTACTGTATTCATCCATGTTAGCGTCAACAGCTTGTATTCCTTTATCCTTATAAGCCTCATTAAAGGCATTCAAAAGCTCATCAAGATATCCTTCAGCCTTTGCTGTGTCGTTCTCAAGGATACGAAGTGTGATGGTCTCTCCATTTGATTTCTCTCCGGATTCTTTGCCGGATGCCTTACTCTCACTGCTTCCGCAAGCAGTAGCACTAAGGGCCAGTGATGATATTAGTAACAGGCTAAGCGCCTTATTTATCTTCTTCATAATATTTCTCCTCCGCCTACAAACAATCTGTAGCTTCCAGGTTCCACCTGTATGTCATTGTCCTGACCTATGGTGTCAGATTCATTGATATATAGCGCAGCACTCGCATTTTCCCCGAGTCTCTTTATGCACAAAACTTTCTTGTCCTCAGACGCATATATCTTTGTGCCGGAAAAAGAGAATGCGCATTTTTTCCTGACATCTGAAAGCTGTTTTACCAGTGCCTTAAGGTCAGTCCCCTTTTCTTTTCCCCATTCCATGCACCTTCTGCAGTCCGGGTCATACCCACCAACAGTATAACACTCCGTACCATAGAAAATCGACGGTGCTCCGGGAAAGAGATAAAGCAGAGCAAGAGCTGCTTTCAGCCTGTCTTTATCCTCATGGACTTCACTGAAAAATCTGTCCGTATCATGGCTGTCCAGAAGGTTCAGCATCATGTCATTTACCGTGTCAGTGTTCCTGGCAAGGATATCATTGAGCTTATCGGAAACGCCCTCTGCATCAAGCTTTCCATAGGCAAAATAATCAAGAGCTGCTTTTGTAAATGCATAATTCATGATGCTGTCGTATTGGTCCCCCCGAAGGTAATTACTTGCATCATGCCAGTTCTCACCGATAATGACCGCAGACTCTTTTGCCGCCTTGACCTCTTTGCGGAACCTTCTCCAGAAGTCGTGGCTGATCTCGTCAGATACATCAAGCCTCCATCCGTCTATGTCAAACTCATTGATATAGTAGGTTGCGATGGATATGAGATGATCCTGAACCTTAGGGTTTGAAGTATTCCACTTTGGCATATATTTGCAGCCTGCGAAAACTTCATAGTTCAAAGGATCCTTTGTTGGAAAATCCCCATCAATAACAAACCAGTCAAAAAACTCTGAGTCCCTGCCCTTTTTAAGCACATCGCGAAACTTATCATTTTTTTCACTGACATGGTTAAAAACTGCATCGAGGACAATCTTCATTTCCCTGTCATGAATGCCCTTTACCAGCTCTTTTAAATCTGCTTTATCCCCAAACTGAGGGTCAATCTCGAAGTAATCGACTATGTCATACTTGTGATTTGAAGGTGATGTGAAAATCGGTGTAAGATAGAGGGCATCGCATCCAAGCTCTTTGATGTAATCGAGTTTTGATATGATCCCCTTAAGATCACCTCCCGCAAAGCTCTTTGAATTCGGGATTTCTCCCCACTTAAGGTTGATATAGCTCTTATCTTTTTTATCATCTGCCATGCAGAATCTGTCAATAAAGATCTGGTAAAAGCATGCCTGTGAGAGCCACGCTTCCTTTTTAAGGATATCTGCGCTGTTTATGTAAGGGTACTGAAAAAAGTTGTAGTAGCCTTTGGTGAAATCGTAAGTAACTGTTGCACCATCTTCCGAAAAATAGAAATACTCTTTTCCATCATACAGATAAAAAACGTAGGCTAGTCTTGTATCTTCAAGCTCAAGCTTTACGGAGTAGTAATCATACAGTTCTCCACTCAGCTCCTTTTCCATTGGAAGCTTTTTCTGGCTATCACCGATGACATATTTGCTCTCGAAGACAATCCACGCTTTTTCAATATCATTTTTTGCAGTGCGGAGCCTGATTACCATCTCATGTTCAGATACCGGAAAGCAGTATGCAGAATCCGCTATATGCAAAAGTGCAAATTGATTCATTTATGCTGCCCCTTTATTTTGAAACTTCTACAGTCATATCATCAAGATTAACCGTGAATGTATATGAACCGTCTTCAGAAATCTGTACGTTATTTCCATTTTCTGCCAAAATGTCCTTGCCGGTTGTAACATTCTCTTCCTTAAGGACAATACCGGTATCCTCGTCCTTCTCAAATACTGAGAAGCAAAGCTCTGTAGCTGCTGTAAGGTCCATGGTTATAGTATATACATTCTCACCTTTTTTTCTCTCAAGTTCTTTAAGTTCTGACCAGTCGGCTACCCAGCTTCCTTTTACAAAAACCTTTGTATCCTCGGTAACTGCAAAAGGCTCTTCTTCTGTTTCCTGGGCTGCTGCAAGCGGATCTGAATTTCTTACGATAGAAAGCGTATCCTGTGCCTGGTTGTCAGGATTTGTAGTAAGAGTAATTGTGTAGTTGCCATCAAGAATAACCTGCACATTTGCTTTATCAGATGTTCCTGCGAGGCCACCGGCATTTTCCATCTGGCTCTCATCTATATCAGTGAATTTGCCAAAGCCCTTCTGTCCATCCCATGACCAGTCGTGGATGATTTGGAACTGATCGCCTTCAAAAAGATCTATTGTAAGAGCGAACTCGTTTGTGGCATTGCCTGTAGGAACAAGCTCAAACTGTGCTTTCTCCTCATCAGTGATTTTTCCAGCCCAGTTGTTCAACTTAAGTGAGCCCTTTGTTGAAGAACCTGCAATGTACCAGTGCCTTGTATCTTCTGCTACCTCAGTACTCCTGAAATCGCCGAAAAGAGTAGTATCCTTCTCAAAGGTATCCTTTGACAGGTCCTTTTTACTTGTTTCAAGGAATGAAGGAGTCTCAAACCAGCCGTTAAACTCAGCATTCTCAGCCTGCTCAAAAGCTTCGTAGGATGCTTTATCCAAAAGCTCATCAACACCTACTTTAACTGTTCCAAGGGTCTCGTCCTGATTCTTGAAGGTTATTGTCAGCTCCTCCTTGGGAGTTTCGGCTTCTGTTTCCTCAGCCTCTTTTCCCTCAGCTACAGAATTTCCGCAGCCTGTAAGGCCTCCTATTACCAGCAATGTAGCCATTGTTCCAGCCAGAATTCTTGTCAGAAAAGATCTCTTTGTCATAACTATTACCCTCCCGATAATTATTTTGTTAAACTTGTTAACTTAACTGTTAAATTAGTAATAACACTTTGAAATCCTCTTGTCAATATCTATGACCTCTGCTATTATTAGGTTAACTTGTTAACCCACTGTACTAACTTAACAATTCTTCTAGAAGGAAAAGACAAAATGGCTAACGAAAAAAAAGCTACTGTCCGCGATATAGCTGCAAAAGCCGGCGTTTCAGTAGCAACAGTCTCTTATGTACTTAACGATAAAAAGGATACCAAAATAAGTGATGCCACCAGAAAGAAAGTTCTTCAGGTCGCGAATCTGTTAAACTACAGTATCCCTGAAAAATTTAAGAATCTGGATGCAAGAAAAAGTGCCTATACAATAGGTATAATGTACCAACTTAAAGCTGATACCCTGTCAAGAAACAATGAGATCATGACTCTCATAAACCTTCTCGCTGAAAGGTTTTTCAGAATCGGCTTCAACTGCCAGCTCATCCCCATAGAATCAGAGGCTGAATATCAAAAGCCAGTTCAGGGGTTGGACGGAATTATTGCCATTGACCTTGAAGAGAGCGTCTTCAAGCAGATGTCCGGTCAGTACTTTATCCCAATCCTGTGCCTGGATATGATGATAAACGACTTCCTTTTCTATCAGATACATACAGATATTGAAGGCATTGTAGCTCAGTCAAAAGAAATCCTTGGCGACGATTTCTTCATGGTAATTGATAAATACAACAACAACAGATACCGCGAATATATCTCATCAGTATTACCTGATGGCAGGACATTGTTTTTCTCAGACATTGAAAAAAGCAACTTTGCTGAACTGACCAATAAAAAAGTTCTGGTCTTTGGCAGCCATCTTGGCATAATCCTTAAGCACTACTCGAAGTGCGAAGATATGATCATTGTAACCATCGAAGAATCACCACATATATACACATCTTCTATAGGGACCATTCATCTGGACATCGAGAAAAAAGCCAATCTCGCCATGAACATCATGATGAATGCCATAGAAAAAAAGTTTGATGTCAAACACGAATACAAGGTCATGTGATTGTGGAACGGGGGGACGGTTCTTGCGTTCCATTTTACACAATGAAACGGGGGGACGGTTCCTTCGTTCCATTTTACACAATGGAACGCAAGAACCGTCCCCTCGTTCCGTCCCCTCGTTCCACCTTATCCTTTCATGATCAATCCTACTAATTCTTCGATTACACGACTTTGGTGTTTATCCTTATGAACAAATACCTGCGAATAAATCGGGAAATCATCCCCTGCCCAATCAATCTTCTTAAGTTTCTTTTCCCTTACTTCCGCCTCCGCTGTCATTGCCGGCATAAAGGCGATTCCAAGTCCGTTTATAGCAAAGGCCTTGAGTATCTCCTTGCTGCTTGTCTCCAGTTCAATCTTCGGTGTAACTCCATGCTTTGAGAAATCATCCAGAAGCATACGCCTGAAACTACAGGTGTGGGATGTCAGCAAAAGCGGAATATTCTCCAGATCCTCTTCTTTTACTTTCTTCATTTTAGAAACCGGATGATCCGGGTTTACAAAAAAGCAAAGTGTCTCTTTCTTCTTGCAGATCATTTTAAGCTCAGCATACTCTATAAGCGGGTTCAGAGTGTATACCATATCCAAGGCTCCACTTTTAAGAAGCGCTGGGAAAGTATCATGATCAATAAACTGAATCCGTATATCCATTCCGGGATATTTTTTCTTATACTCCATCAGCTTTTCCGGAAAATGCTTGTAGCACAGAGACTCAGATACACCAATCTTTATGATGCCCGAGGGAATCTCCGCAGCGGAAACCTCCAAAAGCATCTGCCTTTGAAGCTGCAGCATCTGCTCTGCATAGGATATGAGTTTTTCTCCCTCCGTCGTCAAAACAAGGGATTTTCCCAGCCGCTCAAAAAGAAGACATCCAAACTCTTCTTCCAATTGTTTTATCTGCGTAGTCACAGTTGACTGGGCATATCCCAGCATATTTGCTGTGGTTGTAAAACTCCCGGTATCAACGATTTTTAAAAAGGTTTCTAGTTGAGTGTTGTTCATATTAGCCTCTCACATACATCAATATTTTTGATTGTTTCTATCTGTTATTTCAATTTTACTGATGCATCTTTTGATGCTATTGTACATTTAAGGGCATTCAAAATCAAGTCACTAATTATTTGTTTATCCATATAAGTTACCTGATAAATTCACATCAGGCAGTCCATTATGTCAAAGAACACAGGAGGCGGAATATGAGCATTGAAGTAAAAGACCTGACGAAAACATATAACCTTAAGCATCATCAAAAAAAGCTCGCCGTGGACAATATTTCTTTTACCATACCCATCGGGGAAATTGTCGGCTTCATCGGACCTAACGGAGCAGGAAAATCCACCACCATAAAAATGATGACAGGAATCCTCACCCCGGATAAGGGCTCTATTTCCATCGATGGGCTGAATTTCAAAACGAATCGTAAGGAAATCATGCTGAAAACCGGCGTGGTTTTTGGTCAGAAGAGCGTTCTATGCTGGGATATTCCGGTTATTGATTCTTTAAAACTGTTTAAAGATATGTACCGGGTTCCAAACGACATTTTTAAAGAAAATATGGATATCTTTTCAGACATCCTTGGACTTGAAGGATTTCTCAGACAGCCACCAAGACTATTAAGCCTCGGGCAGCGGATGAAGGCAGATCTGGCGGCTTCGCTGATATATAATCCTGATATTCTCTTTTTGGATGAGCCCACAATCGGAATAGACGTGCTCTCCAAAGAACGAATCCGGCAGTTTATCCGAAGGATAAACAAGGAACGTCACACCACAATCATTCTGACCACACATGATGTTTCAGACATTGAATCATTGTGCGAAAAGATGATCATCATCGATAAAGGGACTCTTATCTATGATGGTACCCTTCCGCAGCTAAAGAGTATTTACAGGACTACTGATCTTGAAGAGATCATAAAAAAGATCTATCTGGAAGGTGAAGAACGAAATGCGAAAATATGCTGATCTTGCAATGATAGGAATAAAAGAACATACTGCTTACTTAAACTCTGTATGGGCGAATTTTCTGGCAAAGATTGTATATCTGTATATGCAGTTTGCTTTGTGGAATGCACTTTTTTACTCGAATAATGTAGGCTCAATCCCCCTTAGTCACGATGAGGCGATCAGGTATATCATTGTTGCCACCGTCATTTCCACCTTTATGGAATGTGATGTCATAGCGTGGATCAATGGTCAGATTCAGTCGGGGGATGTGGCAAATCAGCTGATACGTCCAATTGACTATAAATTCATGATCTTCGCAAAGCATATTGGTACCAGCGTTGCAAGATTTATGATATATACTCTCCCGCTGGGAATCCTTATCACAGTCTTTTACCGGGGGAATCTTTTCTTCAAAGAACAACTGGTGTATGGAATCCTGTCCATACTTCTTGCTTATGTGATCCAGTTTTTATATTCTCTGATAATAGGACTTATGGCATTCTGGCTTATCGTGACCTGGCCGCTTAACATGCTCCTTGCGGCAATTTACAAGCTGCTGTCCGGTTCGTGGATACCTACTGCGATGTTTCCTGCTTTTCTCGCAAAGATAAACTTATTTCTCCCTTTCCGGGCAATATATGCGATACCTGTTACCATCATTACTACGCCTATGTCTTTTGAAAACATCTGCGAAAATCTATTCATTCAGCTTGTTTGGCTCTCTGTTTTGTTTCTTATATCGGAAGCTGTCTGGGTAGTAGGGAAAAATAAACTTGTTGTTCAGGGAGGATAACTCATGTATCTGCTAAAGATGTACAGACATTTCGTTCTCATATATATGAAGGGAAAACTGGCTTATCATTTTTCTCTGGTTTTTGAGCTCATCGCCAATACGATTCAAATAGGGGTATACTTCGCAGGGTTTATGGTCATCTTCCATAATTTCGAAACAATCGCAGGATGGACTCAGAACGAAGTACTTTTCATGTTTACCACCAGTTGGCTGACCTACAGTCTCAGCTGTTTCTTTTTCTGGAGTCCCATGAAGGATATGGGGGAGCTTATCCGAAACGGCAAATTTGATTTGTATCTCACACGCCCCATCGGCCCAATGCTGTATATGGTTTTGCAGCAGTTCCAGTATACTTTCATTCCCCGCCTTGTTTTATCCGTTTTTTTCTGGATCTACAGCATGTCAAAACTTTCTATTGAATGGACTGCAAACACTATTTCTTTTTATGCGGTAAATATGCTGTCTTCATTCGTGATATTCTCCGCCATCACTGTATTTACCGGCACCATCAGTTTTTGGACAATAAAAAGTGAGGAGATTGTATCACTCCTCACCAATAACAATTATGGGTTAAAAAACTATACGGATTACCCTCTCACTATCTACAGTAAAGGAATAGGGTTCCTACTTACCTTTATCATTCCATATGCATTCACCAGCTATTATCCTGTCTCTAATATTCTTGATAAAAATCTTGTGTACCCGGAATACGCTTATCTCTCACCTCTTATCGCCCTGATTGCCGGTACTGCAGCTTACCTTTTCTGGAAAACCGGTCTAAAGCACTATAACAGTGCAGGCGCATAATTAGTGGAACAAGGGGATGGTTTTCTTTACCCACGCTCTCCGACCAGACAAAAAAGAAGCAACGAAAGGAATATTCGCTGCTTCATCGTTCTCATGGAGTAAGATCAAGGATTCGGTGGTCATCTTCTTTGATAGCTAGAGTCAGGACATTGAGGCCCATCATGTTCTGATAATTAACCTCATCAGCTATTTTCATGACAATTCGGATTCCTATGTTTTTTCCATCCTTTTCATTTTTCACAAGTTCAGCCATTTCTTTGGGGTTAAAGGGAACGCAGTCGTCTTTTATTCTGAGAACAATATCTCCGTTTTTAAACATCACTATCGTACTTAGTGAATGCTTTTTCCCATCTGCGTTAAAGCCATGTGTCACAACATTTCCGGCCATTTCTTCAAGACACAGTGCGGCGTAGTAGGAAGGCTTTTTTTCCATGCCATGCCCCATGCAGAAGGACTGAATATCTGCGGAGGCTGCAGATACCTCCTCCAGGCTCCGAACGGAAATTTCCATTCGGTCCTCTTTTGCAACTCCAAAGTCTGGTGTCAGGAACATCCACTCTTCCATGTTTCTCGGAATTCTTTTCCAGAAGATCAGGTCATAGACGGGCACGGTAAGCATGGTCATTACAATTCCTATTGGGTTGGACAGCCACACGCCCATGGCCCCCATGACAGGCGCCAAGATCAGGGCCGGAATGACCATGAAAAAAAATCCATCGAATATGGACTGGATATTTACAAAAAGGTTATGGCCCGTAGCCTGCAAGTAGTTGGTGAAGATCTGGCAGATCAGGACTAAGGGAACGCATAGCGAATAGATTATAAACAGCTGATGGCACAGCTGATAAACATTGGAGGTTCTGTCGGGAAAAAAGATAAATACGACGAAGCGGGATATCAGCAGCATAACTACTGCAAAGGCGCAGGACACCGCCAAGGCTTTGGTAAAGACCAGCTTCAGAGTATTCTTCATGGAATCTATGTCTTCTTCTCCCACGAACACGCTGATGAGCATCCTGATAACGGAGCCGTTGCCCAGGCAATAAGCAATCAGGAAACCAGAGACCATATTAAAGGCAGACAGGGCCGAAAGGCCGTCGTTACCAGCATATTTAAGGAGCACTCTGTTGATGACCATACCCCTGAGCCCCAGGCAAAAGACCAGCATAGCTCCGGGAAAGCCTATCTTTACACCCCCGACAAGCTCGCACCACAGGATCTTTTTCACCCCATAGCGAAGCTGCGCTCTGTCGCTGAAATAATAAGGAACCAGGATCAGGAAATAAACGATGTTACTAATGGAGGTTGCCAGCGCCAGGCCCCGGATTCCCATCTTAAGCATCCCTACAAGGGTGATATCCAAAGTCACATTGGAAATGATCATGCCTGCAATGCCGATATATCCTCGTTTGCTCTGTCTTTCCATCTGCAAAAAGGCGGCAATCTGCTGAGCCAGCATCATGGGCACAATACCTATAGCGTATCCCACTATATAAAGGACAAGGCCCTCCTTCAGCTCCTGATTGGCTCCGAGAATATCGGCTATGGGGCCGGGAACAATGAGACTAAGGGTTGTAAGAAAAAGTCCAACAATGAAAGTCACGGTAAGATTTAGCGAAAAGACGCCTTCAGTTTTTTGAATCTCTCCTCTTCCCATATACCTTCCACAAAGCACGGTTGTTCCACCCAGAAGGACTGAACTTATGGCGTTCATGACATTTACCATAGAATAATACAGACCTATGATTCCCACAGCGTTGGCGCCAATATATCTTCCAGCCATGGTCCCGTCTACGATGGAATTGATAGAACCCATGGCAAATATCAGGATCTGCACCGGCAGCATGGAAAAGAACAACCTGGATATGAGCTTGTCGGAATTAGACTTCATAGTAGGCCTCCACTGATCATAGTAGTCGAAGTTTACTAATTCATTATAGCAAATTTCAAGCACCAGATAACCGGCAAAGATGTTTCGTTACTGTTCACTCGCTTTCAGCTCGCTCCAGTAACGAAGGAGGTTCTGACACCGTCCCCCTACGAGGGAACCCCATAGGGAACCCCGTGAAAAAACTAATTCTGAAGAATAACCGCTTATTGTCATTCATTCTCTTGGTTATCCGCAAATAGGGTATCGCAAAACTGATTCCATTTCACTTCATAGTCTTCATGGGAAAGCAGAGCCATATCTTTAGGTGTAATAATCCCTCTTTTTTGAGCTTCACTTACAAACTGCCAAACCCATTCTTCCTGCTCGACTATAACTGCTTTTACTTGTCTAAATCCAAGCAAATATGCCAGGTATAAGCGGGTGTGTCCATCTAAAGAAATGAACCGATCGTTCCAAGGAATAACCTGGACAACTATATCTTCCTCTGAGTTAATAAAGCTTTTTATTGCTTCCAGTTTGTCCTCATCAACGTAGAATTGGGACGGCTGTATGTTTGATACTTCAATCCAAGTCTCCTCTGCAGCAGGGTATTCTTTTATCGCAGTACCAGTACCATCTAAGAATCTGCATACATGTGGAGCGTGATACCTGAATTCTTCTATGAGTTCTTCATACGCTGAGCGGTTCTTTCCTCTGACTACAGCAATATTGTTTGAAATAATCTCTATTTCATACGGTTCGTCATCAACAATATACGCTCCATGCTGATTAAGGACGGTTTGTGAAAAACGTTTGTCAGCATAAGCATTAATCCTTGTTATTTCCAATTTCAAAAACTCCTAACTATTTTTCATATCCGAGTCCCATTGTCTTAGAACAACTGTCAAATCTTTCCGTGCAACGGCCTTTACATCACTAAGAATTTCCATCTCCGGTTCATCGCTACGCTCTCCGCGAAAGTATTTCCTGGCGAGTTCAAATACCTCTTCTAAGACTTGTGGCGACTCCATGTCCCAGATCAGATCAAAAGCTTCATCGAAGAGTTCCATGTCTGCTTCAAGATAATTGCCGTCTACTTCCATCTCGAAAAGCTTTGTTTTTTCACGTTCCTCCGGGGTCATTTCTTCCCAATCTTCGATATACAGTTTTTTACTTTTTTCCAGGTCATCAAAATAATAGGTCGAAGTAAGTCTGCTACATGCATCAGGGAATTCTTTTCTTCGGATATATTCGAACACACCCTCTGTCGCCCATTTGATTTCATGTGTCGGCAGCCCCTTCAGGTCATATTTTGCAAGAACAGCACCTACATATCCGGAGTTTAAGAACATTGCATAGAACGTTTCGTGACTGTAATTCAATGCTTTCACAAAGGGCTCAGCAAGATCCGCATAGCCTTTATAATCCGGTTTTACTTCGCCTCCTAGCCGTAATGTCTGGCTCATATGATATAGAACTTTCATTTGTAATCCTTCTTTCCTTTATTTCATATACGGCTGAAATATTCGCTCATCAATTTTAAAGAGCCCAACGTAATCTACAAACTCGTCATTTAGTTCTTTTCCGGTTTTCCGGAATATTTCCGATATAGCAGAAATGTATTCTATGTCCTTTTCCGCCTTGCTTCCCTCATTGAAATGAAAGATGTAATGCTCACTTTCAAACTGTTTCATCAAGCTGTACCTCCTCTTTTAAACTCAATTGTGCGGGCAAAATTATTCTTTCATTACTCCATGCACCCCTGCCAGCAGGATCATAAGTACTCCCACCACTGTGAAGCATGCTGAAACACCGATACCTGATACATAAGCTGATGCAAACAGGAAGATAACCTCAACAAGATTTACCCCCATGTTGTAGGCTGAAAGAACCTCCGCCCGCTTATCTTCCAGATGGTTTTTATCAATCACCTTGTTTTCCATCTCGTCAAATATGTATGCCGGTACTGACACCACAAGAGGAAGAAGCAGCATGATTGGGACGATTATCAGTCGGATGCTGATTCTTCCAAATATCAACATACACAGCCCGGAAATGATAAATCCGGCTACAAATGTCCTGAAATAGTTCTTTTCTCCAATATGATCCAGGATCTTCTCTGCAGCCATCTCAATTACTGAGTATCCAAGGATGATAGCAGTCATCCATTCTTCAGAAATGCCAAGACTTTCCAGTTTATCAACATAGAAAAAATTGATCAGTATGAAGGAAATACTAACGCAAGCCAGGGTTACCATAATTATTATATTTTCAGCATTAAGCCGAAGAATGAATAATTTATGCTTTCCTGTGTCCTTCTTGTCGACTGCTTCTTTGGATTTAGCCTTTTCTTTTTCAATCCCGAAACTCAGCGCAACTGCAAAAACGTTCATAACAGCAGTCAGGGCAAGCAAGCCGACAATCCCAAAGAAGTGGTAAATACCGGCATACATTATGGTACTTACTATGAAGCCGGCCGTACCAAAATTAGAAGTTCTCGCACTTTTTACAACATATTCACCCTCGTCATACCGCTGATACAGATAAGCACTTATGGTTCCGGAAGAAAAGCAGCTTGCAATGCCTTCTACAATAGCCTCTGCTATAAACAGCCAGTAATTTCGAGTTAAAAAGGCGGTAAGCATCATGCCTCTGGCCAGCAGAAGTGTAACCTGCGATAAAACAATCGTATTTTTATATCCAACCACGTCCGTGATCTTCCCGGTTGGTATTTCGCCAAAGAATATTACCAGTGACAATATTGCCTGTAAAACAAAGAACTGATCAAGGCTAATTCCAGCCCGGGTTCTTACTAATAGTGCTACCGGTGCAAAGAAAACCAGGCCATTGAAAAGTGATACAAGTTCAAGGTTATCTATATTTAGTTTCTTATTCATCATCGAATCCTCCAACAAAAAAGTATGTATTAAAACGTAAAAACTGCCTCGCATACATTTCTGTACGCAAGGCAGTCATATCCATCAAAAATAAACCTCATATATAGAAAGAGGAATACGAGAGTCCAAGGCAAGCCGGACAACTGACGAATATGATAATCTGACATAAAGCGTACAAAAACAGACCTGCCATGCAGGCAAGAGCATTCTGTTTATTACTTTTTTGTCAGAAAATCAATGAAGCATTTTTCGCAACCTCTTTTTTATTCTTTGAAAACAGATGAAATTATATCACATCAAATGTGGTTTTTCAACCGATACGGAAAGTTTTTCTGTATAAGTAGGCGGGGCGATTCCTTTGAGAACCACCCCGCCAGTTGTCAGCCTATTTATACGGCTCATTGTGCCTGCAGCTGCTCAATCTTGTCCTGCAAACGGTCTATTTCTGCGGAGTATTTCGTATTCCAGTCCGTTCGAAGAAGTTCGATTTGTTTCTTGTAATAGTCTGCGGCCTGTTTCTTATCTCCCATACGGATACAGCAAAGTGCCATAGCGGCATAGGGATCCGTATAGCGGGGCTTAGGCATACAATCAAATGTCATCTGCCAATACCGGATTGCCTCTTCATACTCTTCGTGATGGGAAAACGTATTGGCAACGGAAAACAGTACGCTCCAGTCTTCCGGATATCTCTCCACCAGCTTCCGATATGCTTCTTTTGTTGCTTCAAACCCGTTTTCATATTCCTCAATAAACACCTCGTAGAAGTCATTCAAAGTGTTAGGGTTCTTTTGAACGGACTCCTTCAGAACTTCTCTTGCCTCCCGAAGTCTGCCGTCATCAATCAGATTGTCCAGCAGATAGAAGTAGATCCGAATATTCTTTGGTTCAGCCCTCAGAATCTTATACAGATCCTCGATCAGTTCATGATGATTTGCCGCATCCCAGTCAAAGAGCTTTCCATCGCTGCCGAAGCAGATATTGTTGATATCGCCCTTTTCGTTGGGGCGTAGTTCCAGCGCCTTTTTCGCACAGCGTACTGCCTTTTTCTTCAGATTCTCTGCCTGATAGCGATAAAGATCTGCCAGCAGAGAGATTGCGTCATGATTCGTCGGATCCGCTTCCGTTTCGCCAAGAAGGAAGCTTTCCTCATTCTCGAACTCTGCATTTGACAGCACTTTTCCATATTCGATTTTCTTTTCGATGCTCTCGTAACGTTTCTCGGTGGAGTATTCAAATAGATCATCGATCTGTACTCCAAAGAGAGATGCGATATCCGGGAGCATGGTCATCTCCGGGAGGGAACTGTCTGTCTCCCATTTACTGACCGCCTGACTGGTCACTCCCAACTTCTTAGCAACATCCGACTGGGAGAACCCCTTGGAGCGCCTTAGTTCTTTAATCTTCATTCCTATCGTTTTCATAAAACCGCCTCCGGTTGTTGTATTCATGATCATGTAAGTTCATTATACGTATCACTTATACAACTGACAATTTCAAATTAGTTGGTTTTATTAAACCATTGGTTGTTTTTGCAGGCGTTCTCCACGTCATCTTTTATCGTCGCTTTTTTCGGCGCTTTATATCTTCTTCAACTCCTCCATTTTCAGGTTTGTATTGCCGATAATCTTTCAATTTCCAAAGCTTTTCTTTTTATGCGCATCAGATCATCAATGCAAAAGCAAATTGGTTCAGCATTGGGGACTGCGATCTTTAAGTGAGACTCTTCAAACGGAATGCTTTCGTTAATGGCGATTAACGTCATGATGACGCCACCATGGGATATGACAAGAAGATTTTGATCTGAAGAAGGATCATGCTTCTCAATAATATCGTCCAATGCACGAAATAACCTTTCTAAGACCATTTGATAAGACTCTCCGCAGGGTGTCTTTTCATATCTTTTATTTGAATTCCATCGTTTTAATTCATCAGGTTGTAAAGCCTCTGTATCAGCCCATGTATGGCAAAATAAATGTTCATAGCATCTCCGTCAATTCAGTCCAGCTTTGTATTTTTAATACATCTTCATGATCCACCTGTTCAAAATCCATAGCGCCCTTATTCATTTCTTAATACTCCATAACATCTATTTTCTTTTGCAGTACACCTGCGTAATCGTGGGCGGTTTTGCCGACTTTCTCAGGGGTGACGGGATAATGGATATTATAAAGTAGCCCATTATCGCCGGTCTTGTCCGCTAAATGATCTTCATCGATATGAGCACCGATGATCTCAAGGCAAAGAATCACGTGATCGTCGTCTGGAACGATTTCTTTTTCCCAGGCAAGCTTACATTCAAGGTTCATGAAACATTCTCCGACCATGGGTGCATTAACCCACGAAGCTTTAGTAACTGTAAGCCCGGATGCGGTGATCTCATCTGCATCAAACTGATTGTTTTTGATGGTATCCATACAGGCAGCATGTTGATCGGCGGAAAAGAAATTGATCACAGCCTGCCCTGTTTCCTGAAGACTCTTGTACAGATGGCCATTCTTATTAACGCTGGCGAGTATGGTATAGAAAGGAGTGCAGACCGATACTTACCGGGTACAATACCGGGTACATCACTGGGTACAAAATATTTATTACATAAATAAGCTGTCCGGTCCCACATCGTTTTGAACTACATCCGAATACTCATTTCGCTTATATCCGTTTGAGGTAACAAGCGTAACATGGACCGACTTCTTAGGCTTAACTTCTTCGGTAAAAGAAGCCACCTTGTTAATCAGGTTTTCTCTATAATCTGCGGTTATTTCATAAGGCTTATCAGTACATTTCATCTCACACAGATTAATAACATCATCACGTCTGTCTATTAAAAGGTCTATCTGCGCGCCACCTTTTATTTTTTTACTCTTCCAAGAATAATCAGAGCTTTCGATTCCTGATATACCGAGTGCCGCCTTTATCTGTGGAATGTGCTCTAAGCATACGGTTTCAAAAGCATTTCCTCGCCACGCATAATAGTCGGGTGATTTGATGAACGACTGCCATGATTTAATCTTTCCGCTACGGAAGTACAAGCAGAAGAGTACGAAGGGGTCTATAACCTGATAGAAGCAGCCTTTCTTGGAAGTGGTAATGTTCTTATACTGTCGTATAAAGCCACACTGCTCCAATTCCCTGAGCGCTTTGGTGAGACCTTCGCCATCTGCAACGCCTGATTTGGCGGCAAGATCGGTACGTTGAAGACCGCGCTTCTGACCGGCTATGGTTTCTATAATCTTTACATGATTATCGGGCTTCTTGAATAAGGACTTGAATAATTGCTCGTATTCGTAGTGCAAGTCGCCTCTTTCGTCAAAGATTAAACTGTCTACATTCTGTGTTAGGCTCAGTCTGCTATCAAGTAAGTTGAGATAATACGGAATACCTCCGAATATCATGTAACTCTCTATCTTTTGATCACGGTTGAGGTTAATTCCGTTGTCCTCGTAGAATTTCTTGCATTCGCCCAGAGTAAACGGATTAATATGCATCTGCTTGGTTATTCTGTTGTGAAATCCGCCTTTATCGTTGAGTATATTGCTGATAATCCATGAAGTGGCCGAACCGCATACTATCAGCAGAAGGTCTTCCTGAGATGAACCCCAACTGTTCCAAAAGTAATCGAACGCCGGCTTAAAATCGGACCTGGCAGTATCCATCCAAGGCACCTCGTCTATAAAGACTACTTTTTTGCCACTGGACGCATCGCGATATACACTTTTAGACTCTAATATCTTGCGGAGCCGTCTGAACGCCTCAAACCAATCTTTGGGAATCGAGCTTGTTTCGTCTCCGTAATAAGATAGAGATTCGTTGAAAGCTTTTAACTGATTCTTTGTCTTTTGGTTAGGAATACCGGTAGTGTAAAAAGAAAACTTTTCGTTAAAGAACTCTCGAATCAGATAAGTTTTCCCTACACGTCTGCGACCGTACACGACCAAGAACTCTGGTCTTTTAGACTCCAGACACTTCGCTAATATGTCCTTTTCTCTTTCTCTTCCAATTATGTTCATAATGTGCCAAGTCCTCTATAATCTGCTGAAAGCGATATGAAATGATTGGTTTCAGCAGATTATAAGTGTTTTTTATACTATAATCTGCTGAAACTATAATTATCATAGTATTTTCGAGGCCTTATGTCAAGTTTGCATGATGGAGGACTGTTTTTCAGTTACGGATTGTGCCTGTTTATTTACAGTTAATGCCTGTTTTATTGAGCAGAAGTACCCTCTCCTGTAACATCAAAGAAAAAATAAATGGAGAGGAAACTATGAAAAGAAAAATAAGAAGCATCTTTGCTGCTGCCTTGTCAGTCATGGTCCTGGCAGGCTGCGGCAACAAAGCCCCAGAGCCTCAGGTCAGTCCTGCGGCCACAGAATACAAGTGGGAATTTGCCATGAAAAACACAGGTATCGATGAATTAAAAACTGAGTGTGACCAGAAGGGTTCAGTCGTATCCCTGGAGTACGACACTCCGGCTTATGCAGTCAATGATCTGCTGGGGCTTAATGAGACAATTCACAAAAAAATGAGTGTATATCTCCCTTACAACTATGACGAGTCACAAACGTACAATGTTCTTTACCTGCTCCACGGAACGGAAGGCGACGCAGATGGACCCATGGAAGATTTCTGGCTTGTACAGTGGGGTTCAGAAACCTTAAACGTACTGGACAACATGATAAAAAACGGACTTTGCGATCCCCTCATAGTTGTATGTCCCACCTACTATTCAAGGGTAGACGGTCATGAACTTGGAGATAACGAAGCAAAGGCACTTGCTGAAAAGAGAAACGACAGCTATATTTATACTTCCGAAGCTGAAGACGGCGGCGAAGTCGACAACCCTCAGAACATTTGGCCTGTATACTTCGGCCAGGAACTCAGAAACAATATCATCCCCACTGTAGAGAGCACATATAGTACTTATGCAAGGAAAGATGTATCGGAATCGAATCTTGTGGCAACAAGAGATCACAGAGCATTCGCAGGATTGTCAAGAGGTTCCATGACAGTTGCCCGTTCTGGCCTTACCGATAATGCTGATATCTTCGCATATTTTGGCAACTATTCCGGAATATGGCAGGAGTTTGACACATTCAAGACAGCTCTTACACAAGATTATAAAGACTATCCTATTAAGTTCTGGTACAACGGAAACGGTAAGATGGACTTCGCAAAACCAAACCACGATGAATTCATGGATAAGGTAAAAGCTGAAATGCCCGATACCTTCACAGACGGAGAAAACTTCGCATATGTGGTTCTCAAGGATGGCGCGCACATATATAAGAGCTGGTTAGTGGATTTGTATAACTCACTGCTGGTATTCTATAAATAATCACATATAAAAGATAAAAAGTGTCTTACAAGACTGTTGTAAGGCACTTTTATTTTGCTCAGGTCATTTTCTGTTATGAAACGCAGCAAGTGCATCAATTAGAGGCTTCTTTTTGGATCTGCTGACACACAGCTCATTTCCGGCTACCGTTACCGTTCCGGCACTTACTCCCTCTACATAGGCGAGATTGACCAGACACGACTTGTCACAGGCAAAAAATTTGGGATCGCCCAGATCCTCTTCCGCCTGTTTTAGCGACCCCCTCACCCGGTAAACATCCTTTACAGTGTGATAATATACATCATGTTTGTTTACTTCCACATAAATAATATCATCCAGTTCAACTGTAATAGTGGCGCTTTCGGTTCGGATCATAAGCATAGGCCTGGTACTCTCGGGAACAAATCTCAGAGCTCTTTCAAGTTTCTGACTGAACCTTTCATACTTAAGCGGCTTTACTATAAAATCCGTAGCAGCAACTTCGTAGCCTTTAAGAGCATACTGGGCAAGATTTGTGACAAACAAAAGAACCACTCTCTCGTCCAGATCTCTTAGCTTCCTGGCCGCAGTCAGCCCATTCATCCCCGGCATATCAATATCCATCATCACTATGTCATATTCAGGTTTATAATTTGTCAAAAACAATTCAGGAAAAGCAAAATCGCTGACAATAAACTGTTCCTTAGATGCCTGCTCATATTTCTTCAGATATTCCTTAATTGTGCTTCTGATATTCTCATCGTCATCAATGATAGCTACTTTTTTCATTGTCTTTCCTCTTTGCCTTCCATGGGGATCAGTATATTCAGATAAAAGACATTATCCTCAGCTCTGGTATTCAGGCTCCCGCCGTATTTTTCGGCTATCATTTTTATACTGGAAACCCCATATCCGTGGTTAAACTCATCACCTGTGGTAGTTTTGGGAAGGCCGTCTTTAAACTGGAGACTTCCTTTAAATGCGTTCTCAGTCTGGATCAAAAGAAGCTGATTTTCCTGATGTATTCGAATATATATTGATCTTTTTGAATGATCCTCAAGGATTCTGACCGCATTTATTGCATTGTCTATGATATTCCCAAACATGACATAAAGATCAGTGACATCTATAAATGAGAGCTTGTCCCCATCCACCATGCACACAAAGTCAATATCATGCTTTTTACAGTAGCTGTTCTTTTCTGTAAATATGATGTCCAGAGTGTCATTCCCTGTATGAATCGCACTATCAAAGCTCTCCACCAGTTCCATAGCCTCTGAAATATGCTTCTGGTTATCCTCTCCTTTTGAAAGAGCCGAAAGCTGATATTTAAGGTCATGACATTTGCGGTTTATTGCGTCCACAGTGGACTTTGACATTTTATACTGTCTTTCTTTATCACTGATCAGCTTTTGTGCAATTTCAAGTTCATTATCCCGTCGGTCTATATGAGTGATATCAAACTGAACAAACACACAAAGTACACAGGCGATAAAATTCCATATTGTCTCAGCCAGCGCGTACCTTGTATAGCTGTGATGCATTATGTCGTCGTGGAGCATGCCCAGAGTCCAGGGCTGATTCATCAGAACAACTAAGATTCCAAAGGCTACAACTCTGATGGTTGCATTTTTGCGAAGCTGTGGAATACCAAAGCCTCTTCCTCCGAGGCAATGAAACCCCCAAAAAACAACTGCGTCGCATACAAAAATAAGTACATACCATAGAGCACTGACTTGGCCATTGACATCATGTGCCAGATAATGTGGTGAAAAATACGATATCAGCGTATTAAGAAGACTTGATATCCGTTGGATAATATAACCTGCACTGACTATATACAGCACCTGAAGAATGTTGGTAACATAACACCAATACACATAAAGAAATGACACAAGCACTATCGGAATGTGAATAACAAGGATAGATGGCTGATAAAACGCTAAAATAACAGTGTATATAAGGGTGAGTGCAGCGCATTTACAGGCGCCAGAAAAGAAATCTCTTCGTCTTTCAAGTCTGGCGCAGATCATCGTGGTAATGACAGCCATTTCCGATGCATATATAAACATGATAATGGAAAGTTGTAAGTTCATAATTGTCCTCTAAAAAATTTTACCGCAAACGGCTAACCGGTACAATACCGGCTAGCCGCACGTCATTTCAGTATGTATTCTCAGGTTACTGTTCAGACAGAAATGCGCACTAAGCTGCGCATTTCGTGAGAACCTGATGCAGGAGTGAGCGCATTCCATCGACGAAGTCGATTTGGAATGAATGCGCGAAGTGGTTACTGGAGCGAGCAGTATGCGAGTGAAC
>JAFPVA010000048.1 GCA_017413105.1 Butyrivibrio sp.
AGGGATTGGAATTTGAATGATAAGCTTCAGCAGGAGTGTTATCGCAATGCTGTTCCAAAGCAATATAGAATGCTTTTTGACGCTTCGGCTATCATAATACCTTTATTGAAACAAAAGACGGATATTTTACATCCGGAAAACGTATCTCATCTAAATGGGTTTGCATCAATTTGGTGCTGTATTGAGAATATTTTTCTTGCGGCAACAGCTGAGGGACTGGGATGTAATCTTAGAATACCGCTCGGTGAAGAAAGTACACATGCAAGAGAAATTCTGAAATATCCGGAGGATTACTTCATGCCGTGTTTTATAGGAATCGGAAGACCGTTGAAGGGAATCAAACCGGTCAGACAGATAGAAATCAATCCTCAGGACAGGATTCATTGGAACGAATATTGATTCAAAATCAGTGTAATAGAGACCATTTCTCGTGTGAGGAATGGTCTCCTGTTACATTATTGGTATAGTAAGATTGGAGTATGCATTTTAAGGAGATAATATTGATTAGGATTGAATTATTATCAGCAGAAAACTTTAAACTAGATTCATTGGACAATTATCCAAGAAAACAGGTTGTAAAAAAAGTATATCGTAAACACAATGGAGAATATATTCTTGTGGACTGTGTTTATACAGAAGATTGGGATATGGAAAAAAGACGTTCTATTGCAAAGGCTATCAGCAGTGATGATTATGTTACATATCTTGCAATTGAAAATGATGAAGTGGTTGGATTTATTGGGTTAAAAAAAGATTTGGTTGAACCATATATGATTTTGGATATGATGCAAGTATCGGCTACATGCAGAGGACAGGGGATTGGAAGGAAATTGTTTAATGTAGGGAAGGAAGAAGCTCGAAAGGCTGGAGCAGAGGCCTTGTATATTTCTGCATGTTCATCTGAAGAAACTATTGCTTTTTATAAAGCTATGGGAGCTGAATTGACAGATTGTCCAATAAAAGAGATTGCAGAGGATGAACCGTATGATTTGCAAATGGTTTGTTATGTGTAAATATAAATGAGTACGACGGAATTTGGTAGTGAGGTAGTACAATGATTAGAATTATGAAAAACAGTGATTTAACACAATGTGGTTCGATTTATACAAAAGCATTTCCGATGGAATATTGGGGAATAGATTGGACGACAGAAAATGCCACAGAATATCTTCAGGATTTTTTTGAACAGAGAAGATTTGTGGGATTTGTATATGAGGAAAACAAAGAAGTACTAGGGTGTATATTCGCGCTTCGTAAGATTTCAGGCAACAAAGAAGAGATTTATATTAATGAGATGGCAGTACTTCCTGAGCGACAAGGTCAAGGAATAGGTAAGCAGTTATTAAACGCTGTTAAAGATTATAGTAAGGACAAAGGACTTGCGGGCATTGTTCTTTATACAAGCGAGTATGCGCCAGCGGCTAAGTTTTATGAGAAGAATGGTTTTAAGTTATCAAAGGGAACTATATGTATGTATTGCGAATAATCTAGGGATGCGCAAATTTATATTTTTTTTGACTAAGAAGGTAGGAAATATGGTTATAAGAAAAGCAAAAATGGAAGATGTGGATAGTTTGCGACCTTTGTATCTTGAACTTGAGGAAGATGCAGTCAGATTTCAGCCGGAGCATTTCGTGATAGGAAAACGTGAAACATCCTTTTTTGAAAACATCTAGCGCAGTTGGAGTGCATCACACTGGCAGTGTGGGGGTCACGGGAGCAAGTCTTCGTAAGCGCACCAAGAAATAATGGAGTAAATTTAAGTTACAGCCTCATTCTTTTAGCAACAAAACTCTAACATTTCTGTGATACGATATTAATGGAATATCGTATCAGGAGGTGCTAGAGTATGTTTAATTTATTGATAGTTGAAGATGACCTTGATCTTAATAAGACAGTGTGTTCATATCTGAATTCAAAGGGCTACCAGACGACAGGGTGTCTTTCTGCACAGGATGCCTACGATGAAATGTACGGCAAGACCTACGACCTCATCATATCTGATATCATGATGCCAGGAATAGATGGCTTTGAATTTGCGGAAACTGTAAGGTCACTTAATGAGAATATCCCTATCCTTTTTATGACTGCCAGGGATGACTTTGAGGCCAAGCAAAAAGGCTTTATGGCAGGAATAGATGACTATATGGTAAAACCCATAAACCTTGAGGAACTGACCCTTCATGTTGGGGCACTGTTAAGGCGGGCCGGCATTGCCAATAGTAAACGCCTTGAAATGGGGGCTCTTATCATGGATACCGATGAGCATACCGTTACAGTAAAGGGAGAAGAGATACCGCTGACTCAGCGCGAGTTCAACATTATATTTAAGCTCCTCTCTTTCCCTAAGAAGACTTTTACCAGAGGACAGCTCATGGATGAATTCTGGGATGCGGACTCCGATGCAACCCCCAGGGCTGTGGATGTCTATATGACAAAGCTCCGTGAGAAATTCTCGGACTGCAATGATTTTGAGATAGTAACTGTCAGAGGCCTTGGGTATAAGGCGGTTCCGAAAGAGGGCTGACATTAGCAGAATCTAAGAAAGGTATTCCGATATGGATAAAAAGACACGAAGCATTTTTTCCCTGAAAAGATATATCATCATTTTTCTGCTGATAGCCTTTGTTGTCAGCTGCAGCTTTTTTCTCTTCCTGGGCTCCATGAACTTCACAAAGGAAGAGATACAGGCCAATGCCATACTGACTTTTTTGAATGTATTGTTCTTAAGTCTGATATTCTGCCTCATAGATGGCATTCAGAGGAAAATCTCAATAGAGCGTCCTGTAAAAAAGATACTAAAGGCAACGGAAGAACTGGCAAAGGGAAACTTTAAGGCCCGAGTTGAAAAGGTGAGACTGATCCACGGGCGAAATGAGTTTGATGTCATCGCTGAGAACATCAACAAGATGGCAGGAGAACTGTCAGGGATAGAGACGCTCCGAACTGACTTTGTCTCCAATGTATCCCATGAGCTGAAGACGCCGCTCTCAGTTATAGGAAATTACAGTACGATGCTTCAGGCAAAAGAGCTGTCGGATGAAAAGAGACTTGAATATGCCGTGGCAATTTCTAACGCCACGTCGAGGCTGTCTGAGCTTGTAACTAATATCCTGAAGCTCAACAAGCTGGAAAATCAGCAGATTTATCCCGACAAACAGTCCTATGATCTTGGAGAACAGCTGGCTGAGTGCATAATCGGATTCGAAGATGTCTGGGAAAAAAAGAATATAGAGCTGGACACGGATATAGATGATAACGTGATAATAAACGCAGATAAAGAACTGCTTTCTCTTGTGTGGAATAACCTCTTGTCCAATGCCTTCAAGTTCACGGATGAGGGCGGAACAGTAAAAGTGTCCTTGAAAAAACAGGCAGGAAAGGTTGTTGCCACTGTTTCCGACACCGGCTGCGGAATATCAGAAGAAACCGGAAAGCACATATTTGATAAGTTCTATCAGGGAGACACCTCCCATGCAACTAAGGGGAACGGCCTGGGACTGGCCCTGGTAAAGAGGGTTGTGGATATCTGCGGCGCGGATATAAGCGTTAAAAGCACTGTCGGGCAGGGGACAACATTTACGGTTACATTTTAATAAAACAGAAACATTAGGGAAACAAAACTCAAATATTTCATCCATATAATACGAACCATAGAAAACAAAAACACTTATTAAATCAAAAATATGGAGGAAATAAAAATGAGTGAAACAAAACAGTTCGAGTACAATTACAGCGCAAACAGGGCAAAAGAGATCGAGGCTATCCGCAGAAAATACGAAGATCCTAAGACTGATAAGTTTGAGCAGCTCAAGGTCCTTGATAAGCAGGCAGACAAAAGAGGCATGATAACAGCCCTGGTTCTTGGCATTGTAGGTGCGCTTATCCTTGGAACCGGAATGAGCATCGTCATGGAAGGCAGTGCCGCTCTCATGGTTCTGGGCATTATCATAGGTGTTGTCGGCATCGTTGTTTTATCTGCAGCATATCCCATGTACAAAAAGATCGTGAAAGAGGACAGAGCCAAGGTCGCAGACCAGATACTGACTCTTTCCAAGGAGATACAGTGATTGATTTGTGACAGGAAAGGTTAAAAGAATGGAGCATATCAGAAAACTGTTTGACAGACTATTCCATATTCCGGCTCCGGTGGTAGTCATCCTTGTGATGGCTGCTGTCGTGAGCTTTTTTCCCGCCTGTAAGAATGAGGAGACAGCATGAAGATAGCAATAGTTGATGATGAGCAACTGCAAAGGGATACAATACAGGACTATATACATAGATATAGTACTGAGAATGGAGTAGCTGCGGATGTTATTCAGCATTCTTCTGGAGAAGAGTTGCTTAGGACATTTGAGGATCAATATGATGTGATCATATTTGATGTTGATATGCCGGGAAGAAGTGGGCTGGACATTGCAAAAGAGATACGTGAAAGAGGTTCAGATGCTGTTATTCTTTTTATAACCAATATGGCTCAGTACGCCATAAACGGCTATGAAGTCGATGCAGTGGACTACGTTATCAAGCCCATAGGGTATTATGATTTTGCCATGAAGTTCTCTAAGGCAGCGAAAAGAGTCAGGAAAAACGATTCAAAGCTGATAGCACTTGAATGTGTCGATGGAATGCGAAGTGTAATGATTTCAAAAATAATTTATGTGGAGATAATGGGACATTATCTTGTTTACCATGACAAAGAAAATGATTTTAAGGTCAGGGGAAGTATGGCAGAGCATAGCAGCGAATTGTTGGCGTATGGTTTTGTACGTATTCATAAATCATACCTGGTGAATTTAAAATATCTGGATAATCTGAAAGCAAATGAAGCAGTGCTAAGGGGGAAAGCAAATATTGTGCTCCCTATTGGAAGAGCATATAAAGAGTCGCTTATGAAAGCGTATCTGGATTATCTTAAGGGGTGAATATGAATACCTACTTTTTGTATTTATTTGACCAGGAACGGTCTATAATGGGAATACTTTTGGGAGCAATTCTTGTATGTCTTCCATCTGTGCAGAAGAGAGAAAAATTTCTGCTAAGACTTTTTTCCGGGATCATTGCATGTTCTATACAGGCATGGTTTTGGATGCTCATTTATGAAAAAATTCAGACGGATTACGTCAAGTATTCATATATTGGTTTTTTGCATCTTGTTGGAAATTCGCTGGTTGTACTTGCAGTGGTTATGTTATGTTTTGAAATAAGCGCGGCAGAAGCTTTGTTTAGATGCATAATCGGAAGGATAATGGAGGCAACTGTTACTATATTTTTGCGAAATGTAGTTGTTTATCTGTTTATGGAGGACCTGCCTTCTAAGCATTTCGCAATATATCTGGTAATTGTAGTGCTGTTTTACATTCTGGTGTATGGAGGCCTTTTCAGGAGGGCTATCAAAGCCGTCAATGAAGGAAGTGCATCAGAGTACTTTGTGAGTAACAGAAGCAGGATCATATATTTTGCGGGCATATATACAGGCATTACTGTTTTGATTGGACTGATCCAGACTATATGCGAAAGATTGATTCAGCCGCTGACCGGATATAAGGAATTCTACAGTCTTTATATGGACATATATGTTTTTGCGATGATTGCTCTTGCTATCATTTGTGCTCTTATAATGACAACTCTGGTAAGATTCTACAGACTGTCGGTTCTGGAAGCTGAAAAGAGTCTTTTAGGGCAGCTTCTGACTGATAAAGAAAAACAATATTCTTTTATCAGAGAAAATGTAGATGTCATAAACAGTAAGTGCCATGAACTTCGTAAGCAGTTAAAGAGCCTTGAGGATGATTCGAGCACAGAAAATAAGGCTACAATAAGAGAAATATCCAGAGCTCTCAACTTTTATGATTCTACCGTGAAGACGGGCAATGAGGTACTGGATACCATACTTACTGAGAAGAGTCTGTTATGTGCAAATAGAGGAATAAAGCTATCCTGCATGATAAATTCTGAAAATGCCGCTCAGATAAGAACCATGGATCTATATACCATATTGGATATTGCGCTTGATAGCGCAATAAGATACGAGAGCAGTTTGAGTGATGCGGATAAGAAACTTATAAGCTTTATGCTTACTCATGCAGGAAGCATGACTTATATTGTAATCGAGAACTATTACGATCCCGAGGCTGCCCCTTATTCAGCAGTAACTTCAAGAGAGAATAAGAAGGACAGAGATACAATCCGAAGAATTGCAAAACGGTATCATGGAGAGATACAGACAAGCAAAGAAAATAATATTTATCAATTACAGATAATACTTCCTAATACAAATTAGTGTAGTTTGTGCCAGATAAATGTCATTTGTGCCAGCCCCCTATGCATGGGGGCTTTTTTCATTTATTCTCCGAATTACAGAAACAGATTTAGGGATCGAAAGGAGCGAATTATGAAAAAGATTGGCACTACCGGGGCAGTTGTTCGTGGAATTGGGGCTTTTGCAATTGCCGGAGCACTTATCACCGGAAACTATTACGCACTAAAGTATCAGTCTATCATCACAACTTTCCTTGGACAATCCAATTACAAGGTTGTTGATAAGGGAACAGGAAGTGATGATACTGAATATTTTAAATCAGAGTTTTCATCCTCTGAGGAGAGACTTGCAGCAGATGCCGAAGCGGCAATTATGGCTGAGGGTGAGGGCATAGTTCTTTTGAAGAATGACGAGAAGGCCCTTCCCATGAACGCTGGAAAGGTGTCTCTCTTCGGAGTTTCAAGTGCGGATATTCTCTATGGCGGCGGAGGAAGCGGCGCTGTTAATACAGCGACAGTACCTTCACTTAAGGACGCATTGGAAGCAAAGGGATTTTCTGTTAATCCCACACTTTGGGATTTTTATTCCACCGGAGCAGCATCCTCAATAAGAATGGATGTAAAGGATATAGCAGGAACCGGAAGATATCTTATTCATGAAGCATCACCGGAACTTTTCACAGGTAATGAGGAGAACAGTTTATCGGATTACAGCGATGCTGCCATAGTTGTATTTGCCAGAAGCGGCGGTGAAAGCGGCGATATACCTACAGTATATGATGAAAGCTATGCCGAAGATATGGATGTAGAAGGATATATGGGTGCGTTCCATTCGGACAAGCTGGATAATGCGGAAGATGTTGGTAAGTCATATCTTGAGCTTACAACCAATGAACAGGATCTTTTAAGCTATGTCTCAGGGAAATTTGACAAGGTTATAGTTGTGATCAATTCCGGAAATGCCATGGAGCTTTCATTCATTGATGAAACGCAGTATGGTGTGGATGCCTGTGTGTGGATCGGAAATCCGGGACAGGATGGCCTTTATGCTCTTGGTGATGTGCTCACAGGAGCTGTTAATCCCTCGGGAAAAACTGTTGATACCTACGCCTATGATGCTACAGGAGCACCTGCCATCGAAAACTTTGGCTACTATACAATGACCGGCGCTGATGACAAGGTAAATAGCCAGTATGTGGTTTATCAGGAAGGAATTTATGTAGGATACAGATATTACGAGACGAGATATGAGGATACTGTTCTTTCTCAAGGAAATGCTGATGGTAATGTGGGCATTACCAAAGATGGAGCCTCTTCCTGGCAGTATAGCGATGAAGTGCAGTTCCCCTTTGGCTATGGCCTTTCGTATACTACATTTGAACAGGAACTTTTGAATGCATCAAAAAGTGGAGATGAATTCAAGTTCGAGGTTAAGGTCACAAATACAGGGGATGTATCCGGAAAGAGCGTTGTTGAGCTGTATATGCAGTCTCCTTATACGGACTATGACAAGAGTGCCGGGATCGAAAAGGCTTCCGTTGAACTTGCAGGATTTGCAAAGACAGATGAGCTGGCGGTCGGTGATAGTCAGACACTTACAATTACTGTAGATGAGAAGCAGCTCAATGCCTATGATTCCAATGCCAATGGTGGAGAGGGTACCTATATTCTTGAGGAAGGCACTTACTATTTTGCTATAGGTGATGATGCCCACGATGCTGTTAACAATATTCTTGCGGCAAAGGGCGCATCCGGAATGGATGAAGCTGCTGATGCATCAAAGGCAAAAACCTTTGACGTGGAGAGCTCGGATAAATACAGTGTATCAACATACACGGGAGCTCAGATAACAAATCAGTTTGCTGATGCTGACATGAAGACTTACGACAGCTCTTTTACCTATCTGACAAGAAGCGACTGGACAGGCACCTGGCCTTCGACTTATGTGCTGAATGCTACAGAAGAGATGGCTTCTCAGCTTGATCTTCCTGCAGGAACAGATGACCCTAATGCAGAAATGCCAACAACCGGTGCATCTAACGGCCTTTCCCTTGTAATGCTAAAGGATGTAGCTGTAGATGATACACAGTGGGATATGCTGCTTGATGAACTTACAGCAGAAGAAATGTATAACCTTGTAAGAGTTGGCGGTTATCAGACTCAGACGGTAAACTCAGTAAGTGCTCCTTCTACTGTTGATGTTGACGGTCCTGCCAATGTGGGAACCGCAGGAATTACTGATGTACAAAGACCTGAAGAAACCTATCCATGGCCTTCTGAAGTAACACTGGCAAGTACCTGGAATATTGACATACTCACAAGAATGGGCGAACTTATCGGTGAAGACTGCCTGGCCCAGGGATCACTTAACTTTGCAGGCTGGTATGCTCCGGCTATGAATATTCACAGAACAGCTTTTTCAGGAAGAAACTTTGAGTATTATTCAGAGGATGGATTCCTCTCAGGACAGATGGGACTTGCGACATGCACGGGAGCAAGAAGTAAAGGCGTTATAACCTTTGTAAAGCACTTTGCATTAAATGATCAGGAAACAGGAAGAATCGGTCTTTCTACCTTTTCAAATGAGCAGGCGATAAGAGAGATATACCTTGCTGCTTTTGAACCTAGTATGACAAGCAATACAACACTTGGAGCAATGCTGGCCATGAACAGGATTGGATTTACCTGGAGTGGTAATGACCTTGGCCTGTCTACAAATGTTACTAGAAATGAGTGGGGATATGATGGAATTCTTATAACAGATCAGGCATCATATCCGGAAGCATTCCCTTGCCTTGCAATCAGGGGCGGACTTGAAGGAGGAACTGATCTTTACCTTAACACCGGTGCTGATAACTGGCAGATTGATGGCTATGCATCAAATGCAACAGTTATGAATCAGTTAAGAACAGCTTCCAAGCATGTGCTGTACGCTGTTTCAAGAAGCTTTGCCATGAACGGTATTTCTTCAACTGCCAGCGTTCAGTCGATTCTACCTCTTTGGCAGAAGGCGCTGTATGCACTTGATGTTATCATATGTGGTTTGTTGGCATTCTGGATTAATACAATTGTAAAAAGACGTAAGCTTACTGACTAAAGATAGTTGATAGATACATAATTATGGGAAGCCAGGACCCCGGTCAGGTCCTGGCTTCTTAATTGTCTGTGTCTTGGATTTTAATAAAACAGAAACATTAGAGAAACAAAACTCAAATATTCTTTTCCTAAAATACATAACATCAGATGAAGATAAAACAAATTGATGATACGAAAGGAAAAGAACATTATGTCAAAGAGAATGTATTTAGTAACCGGAGCAGCTGGATTTCTTGGGGGAACGATCTGCAGAAAGCTTGTGGAAAGAGGGGACATGGTGAGAGCTTTTGTTCTTCCCGGCGATCCGGCAATGAGGTTCGTTCCTGAGGAAGCAGAGATTGCCACAGGAGACCTTACAGATAAGGAATCTCTTGAAAAATTCTTCACTGTAGATGAAGATATTGAGACAATAGTTCTTCATATAGCCAGCATAGTGTCTGTAAATCCTGATTATAACCAGAAGGTTATGGATGTGAATGTGGGTGGAACAGAGAATATCATTGATCTGTGCCTTGCACATCCTGAATGCAAAAAGCTTGTGTACTGCAGCTCTACAGGAGCGATTCCTGAACAGCCTAAGGGCACAGCTATAAAAGAAGTTAAGCATTTTGATGAGAACAAGGTTCTTGGATGCTACAGTCAGTCCAAGGCCCTGGCTACTCAGGCTGTTCTTGATGCTGTGAAATACAGAGGCCTTAATGCATGCGTTGTCCATCCAAGTGGTATAATGGGACCAGAGGACTTTGCGGTCGGTGAGACAACAGGGACACTTATAAAGATAATAAATGGTGAAATGCCTGCAGGTATTGATGGCTCATTTAACCTCTGTGATGTAAGAGATCTTGCAGACGGAACAATCTCTGCGGTTGATAATGGAAGAAGCGGTGAGTGCTATATTCTCGGGAACGAACCTGTATCCTTTAAGGATTTTTCAAAGATGGTTAGTGATGAGGCGGGATGCAGCCCTGTAAAGATGTTCCTTCCTATCTGGGCAGCAAATCTTATGGGAAAGATCATGGAGAAAAGATCTAAGAAAAAGGGCGAAAAGCCACTTATGACAACTTTCTCTGTATATAACCTTGCAAGAAACAATACCTTTGACTCATCAAAGGCAAAGAGAGAACTGGGATATCACACACGTTCATACCGAGAGACAATCCATGATGAAGTAATGTGGCTTAAAGAAGCCGGAAAGATAGCTTAAGGAGACGACTTTAATGAGTGATGTATGTGTAATAACAGGTGGTGGTAGTGGCATGGGACTTGCAGCAGCAAAGTGTATGCCAAAGGATAAGATTATTTTTGTATCAGGAAGAACCGTATCAAAGCTTGAAAATGCAGTAAAGGAATTGAAGGAACTTGGATATGAGGCATTCCCATGTGCATGTGATACATCTGACAGGGAGAGCGTAAGAAGACTTGCTGAATATGCCAAGACAAAAGGCGATGTCAAAACAGTGATAAATGCTGCCGGGATGTCCCCAAATATGGCAGACGGTGAAAAACTCCTTAAGGTAAATGCCCTTGGAACAGTATATGTTAATCAGGAATTTGCCAGGGTGATGGACAAAGGTGGTGTTATCGTTGATATTTCATCAAACTCAGCTTACGCACTTCCGGGATTTCTTATAAGCAAAAGGACTTATGCGTTGGCTGAAACTGATGAGGATAAATTCATAAAGAAGCTGCTAAAAAAGGCAAATCTTGCAAAAGGTGACTATCAAAAAGCCGGATTTGCATATGCACTCTCCAAAAACTTCGTTGTCTGGTATGCCCAGAAGTGCGCTTTTGAATATGGCTCAAAGGGTATTAGGGTATGTTCTCTAAGTCCCGGACTTATTGCTACCGATATGGGCAAACTAGAGGAAAAAGAAGGTGGGGCGCTGCTTAAATATGCTGCTGAAAAGAGAATGGGTACACCGGAGGAACTTGGATTTGCAATAGCCATGGTTGCAGACGAGAGAAATGGCTATCTTGCAGGAGTGGATATCCTTGTAGATGGAGGAAGTACCAATGGAAAGGCTTTTTTGAAACGCTAAAGAATTTTATGCAATCATCACCGGATATCAATGTATTAAAGCATCCATGGTATCCGGTGTTTCTATTTTGAAAAGCAGTAGAAGTGGTGCGCAACAGGAAACTTGAGGGTTCAAGTCCCGTATGCTCCATTTTTATCTTTGAATAAAACGTGCCAATGTAAGGCAAGCCGCTATAGACTTCGTGTCTTTTTTCTATAAGCAAGTGGTGTCATTCCATATTGCCTTTTGAATAAATTCTGGAAATACGCCTGGCTTGAATAGCTGAGATAATTACTTATTTCAGACAGTGATAAACTACTAAATGTAAGAAGGCTTTTGGCTTCTTCCAGTTTGCATCTTGATATATAGGCACCAACTGTAATCCCCAGCTCAGATTTAAAGTGGCTTATTACAAAGGAACTACTTTTTTGAATGTTTTCTGCTACGTCCTGTATGCAGATGTTCTCATTGGAGTGATTTTTAATATACTGCATACATTTAAAAATGTCAGGTGATAGTCCGGCTGGAATCTTTTCTGAGGAAATTCGGCTGCAAAAATCTGTAGCAGCAAGATAATAAAGATTTAGTATGGAATCTATATTATTTTGGGCTTCGCATTCCCTTACATAAGTATCGATGAGCCTATAGGTTTCTTCAATGTCCATCCCACCAGGAATTGCACCCATCATACCCAGCTTTGTTACGAAACCAATAAATATATTTTTTGCCTGCCGTATAGGGTGACCAGCAACGACACCTTCTGTGAGCTTTGCAACTGTTGCCATGTCTGTCAGGTATTCTTTTAAGTGCAGCATGTCTCCTGTGCTGATTATATGATACAGCTCCTTTTCCCAATAATAAGTATTATGGATTGCCTGAAGTTCTTTGGAAGAAACTGACTGGTCGGTTTCTTCTTTTTTTATTTTCTCTACAAAATCGTTTCTGAAAACATAAAAGTGTTCAAAAGGATCAACAGAAATTTCTGTCAGGACATAATAAAGAAGGCAGATTTTGCTCATTATCTGCGACAGGGAGGTTGTAGGGAGCAGGAATAGCTGCTCGGAAATGATCCCGGTTTTTTCGTTAGATACAGCATTTTCTTTTAAGAAGTCATGAATCATATTTCTTGACATAGTAGAAGTGAAGCATGGGCCCATAACAATACTGGTGTTAAGATCTTCTAGCCTTATAATGCCGTACACAGAATGATCATTAGAAAACCGAATGTCAGGATTGTGGAATTCTTTATCATGGCTTTCTATGGCAAGCTGTCTGGCGAACATCGGAATAAGATCCTTATCAAATGAATAGATGACAGGATCCTCATGGTCCGGAAATATAAATAAAGGGATGTTGTTGGCTCCGTAAAAGAGTGCACAAAGGGTAGTAATATTTTTCATGTATAAAATATTACAATAAAAAGCAATATACTACAATAATTATCACCGGCGTAGTGCTAGCATTCATTTATAAAATCAAGTTATGCCTATAGTTTGGAGGGTTACGAAATGACTAAGAAAACAGAACTTGGACTGGATAATGAAGGAATCAGAAAGGTAATGAAAAAAGGCGATTATTTTGCTGATATGCTTGGGCAGTTGGGACTGGCTCTTATTGCAAATCTGGTAGGACAGCTTACATATTTTTATACGGACAAGGTAAGTCTGGCTGTAGGCGGAGTCGGAATTGTGATGGCTATTGCAAAGGTCGTGGATGCACTTACAGATATCTGGTTTGGAAATATAGTAGAGCATTCATCAGGAGGTAATGAAAAATTCTATACCTGGATGAAGAGGATGATGATACCGGCCGGAGTGGTCGTGGTCTCATTGTTCACCGTGCCTAAAAACATCGGAGGGACAGCTGGGCTGGTATACGTGCTTATCACAAATGTTCTTATGACAGCAGTGATCTATACTCTCATATCCACACCATATGCGGCAACCATGGTAGTTAGGACGAAGAGTCAGGAAGAAAGGTCAAATATGGGCATTTTCAGAGCGATAGCAAGTTATATTGCCGGAATCATTATGGCGATACTAATAATTCCAATTACAAATGCTCTTGGAGGAAATCAAAATGCCTGGATCAAGTTCGGATTCATTGTTGCCCTGGTAGTGGTGCTTAGCCTTCTTGTATGCTACTCCAATGGAAGTAAGGCTATGAAAAGTATCATAACTGAGGATGGCGCTGACGATGGCACTGAGGAAGAAAAAGTGTCCTTTAAAGAAGCTATGTCAATGCTCCTTAGGAGCAAGTATTGGGTAATCGTACTTCTTTTCAATGTTATAACAGCTGTCACAAACACAATGGTGGCAACTTCAGCAGCATATTACTGTAAGTGGATCTTTGGAAATGACAATCTTGTAGCCGTGGTAGGAGGCTTTGGGCTGCTCGGTTCGATTCTGGGATTTGGAATATCTAAGCTTATGATCAGCAAATGTGGAGTTAAGGGCGCAATTAATTACGGCCTTTTGGGCACAGCAGGACTTATGTCCATAAGATGCATTGCACCCTCAAATATCGTTCTCTTCGTCATAACAGGCGCTCTGTCAAATCTGATGCAGATGCCGCTCATGTGCCTTTATGGAGTACTCCTTGGAATGGCTGTTGACTACAATGAATATAAATATGATAAAAAGCTTGTGGCAGTATCGTCCGGAGCGGTCGGATTTGGCAGTAAAGTAGGCGGAGGAATAGGATCTGTGGTGTTGACGGCTTTTTTGGCAGCGGGAGCTTATGATGCGCTCCATTAGGGAGATACAATTCAACTGTCTATGATATGACCCATAAGTACATGAGGCCACAGGAAAATGGTGGCAGATGTGATGTCAGAGAGGTTGAATTGCTGCAGGATAACGGAAAAAAATTTCGGGTCATTTCCTTACAAGATAACGGAATCCTGTTCTCGGTAATGGATTACAGACGAAGTTCACTGAAGAAGGCAAAACACTGGGATGAAGTCGAAAGAGGAGTATGCACAACGCTTGATATAGATGGGGTGATGCGGGGTGTTGGGGGAGATTTACCGGGAATGAATTCACTCCACGAAAAATACGTACTAAAAAAGAACAGGACGTATACTGCAGATTTCAGGTTATGCTATGAAGGGTAACTGTTTGAGTAACTGTTCGCAATAAAAGATAAGGAAAGGAATTTTTTATGATTTGGAATCCATACCTGCCGGAGGACGAATATGTTCCTGATGCGGAGCCACATGTATTTGGAGACAGAGTGTATATTTACGGGTCTCATGACCGTGAACTTGGAGATCGTTTTTGCATGGAGGATTATACTGTATATTCTGCCGATGTGAAGGATCTTACAAGGTGGACCTGCCATGGCATTTCTTACAGAAAATCGCAGGATCCAAGAAGCAGGGACGGAAAAGAAATTGATATGTATGCTCCTGATTGTGTAAGAGGTAATGACGGAAGATATTATCTGTACTATTTTGCGGCTGGACCAAATACAGAGGCATTTGGTCCAATGTCAGTTGCAGTATCGGAAGTCCCGGAGGGACCTTTTGAGTATCATGGTGACATAAGATATAAAGACGGAAGCCCAATGCTTGCCTATTTGACTAATGATCCGGCAGTAATAAATGATGATGGCAGGATATATATGTATTATGGATGGGGACTGGGCAGAGATTTCAGAAGCAAACTTATGGTTCCTGTATACAACGAGGTTCTTCATCGTATTGGAAACAGACCGAAAGACGTGATAAAGAATACAAAGCCAAGTATCCTTTCATGCGCTGTAGTGGAAATGGAAGAAGATATGGTCACGGTAAAAAATGAACCTAAAGCTGTTTTAGATTCTAAGACGACCGCAGATAAAAAGAGCGATCTTTATAAACATCCGTTTTATGAGGCTGCATCTATCAGAAAATTTGGAGAACTATATTATCTGGTCTATTCTTCTGGAGAAAACTGTGAGCTCTGCTATGCAACCAGCAAATACCCGGATCATGGATTTGAGTATCGCGGAGTGATCATATCAAATAATGACCTTGGATACGAAGGGAACCGTATTCCTAAAGCTGCCGGTGGAACAATCCATGGAGGAATAGAGTGTATAAATGGATGTTATTATGTTTTTTATCACAGATGCACTAATAATACAGACTTTTCCAGACAGACCTGCGCAGAACCAATAACTATCGATGAGAAAGGAAATATCAGACAGGTAGAGATGACGACACAGGGGCTCAATGGAAGAGCACTTCCGGCAGAAGGGGAGTGGAAAGCTGTTCTGTGCTGCAATCTATATAATTCAAAGACCTTAAGGGTCATGGGAAATGGCCATCAGAATGATGCACCAATGATCACTTTTGACGGAACTGACAGGTACATAAAGGGCATTGATAACGGAACTGTTGTAGGATTCAAATATTTTGATTATAGAGATACTAGTGGAATAACAGTAACTATAAGAGGTGGTTCAGGGGTACTTAAAGCCTTTACCGATATAAATGGCACAGAGATAGGAAAGATAATCATTTCCCCCAGTAAAGGCTGGCAGGATATCATGATGGAAATCTCGGTTGATGACGGAATTCATGCTTTGTTTTTGCTGTACGAGGGCGATGAGAAAATTGATTTTTTGTGCTTTAACTGGACTAATGCGAAACAAAGTAAGCGTGGATTATCTGGCAATTAAATAATCCAGTGGTGCTGAGGAAATTCCAGGTTCAAGTCCCGTATGCTCCATTTTAATAGTCTGGGGCGCACGATATTGACACAATAGAACTTACCCTGTAATATCAATACAATTAAATCAAACAGACGCCCATTGCTACCGAGTAGTGGGAAAGACGTCATTCTTTTACCGTTAGGTCTTAGCAGGTAAAAGGATGGCGTATTTTGTTATATGGAGGTTTTTAAATGAAGTGGTTTTATCTGTTTATTGCAGGAGCGTTGGAAATAACCTGGGCAATAACCATGAAGATGTCTGATGGATTTACAGTTCTGATTCCGGCGGTCATTACGGGAATTGGTTACATTGCCAGTGCGGTGTTTCTTTCCGTAGCGCTAAAGCAGCTTCCGCTTGGAACTGCTTATGCTATTTGGACCGGAATGGGTATTGTCGGGACATCGGTTCTGGGAGTGTTTCTTTTTCAGGAAAAGCTTACAGTGTCACAGGTTATTTGTGTTATGCTAATTGTAGTTGGAATCGCTGGGCTTAAGCTCCTTGCGAAGGATTGAGGTGACGTGAAGTATGTTTAGAAAGATGAGAAGATTTAAGCAGCAGATCACTGATGCTGAATGTATAGAAATACTGAAAAATACTAAGAGAGGAGTGCTTTCTCTTTTGGGAGAGGACGGATATCCATATGGAATTCCAATAGACCACTGGTATTGTGAAGAAGATGGCAGGATCTATTTTCACGGAGCAAAAGAAGGCCATAAGATCGATGCTATAAAAGCCTGTGACAAAGCAAGCTACTGTGTGTATGACGAAGGATATCGTAAAGAAGGTGAGTGGGCGCTGAACATAAAAAGTGTTGTTACCTTTGGCAGAATCAGACTTGTTGAGGACGAGGACACAGCCCGAAAGATCTGTACTGAACTGGTCAGGAAGTTCACCGATGATCAGGATTATCTGGAAAAAGAGCTACAGAACGCTTTTCCGAGAGTACAGTGCCTGGAGCTTATTCCTGAGCATATGACAGGGAAGTTGATTAATGAGTCTTAAGCACTAAAGGGTTTTGTGTTTTTACTATAACGACTACGAGGTTGACATGGAATTAGAAAGATTATCACATGACTTAACAGTATGTAAGGTCAAGAGTTTAAAAGACATTTACCTTGATGCAGATTTTTTCTTTATAGGTAAGACAGACGAAGAAATCTCGCTTGTATGCAAAACAGATGATACACCTGTAGATACAATCGAGCGCGAGGATGGATGGAACGGATTTCGAATTCAGGGAACACTTGATTTCTCACTGATAGGGATACTGTCTAAACTGTCAGCTATCCTTGCGGAAAATGAAATAGGAATCTTTGCTGTCTCAACATACAATACGGACTACATTCTTGTTAAGGCAGAGAATTATGAGAAAGCAATGAGCGTTTTGAAAGAACAAGGATATCAAGTGGTTTAGTTTTATCTTTCAGTTTAATTGGCTAAGTAACTCGGAGTTTATGGAGATGTGAGTCGACTTTCAGGCCAAAGGTATCGGTTTTCAGGAACCGGCGCGCTTTTAGGAAAAGAAGGCTCATTCGAGTGTCTTCGTGTGAAGTCGGGTATGAAGCTGGTTTTTTGCAAAAAGGTATTGACGGTAAATATTTTACACTATATACTATTTACCATAACAGCAATGGATAGGAGAAAGGCAAATGGCAATAATAAAATTACCGATAGACGAATCTCTTCCGGCCTATGTCAATGAGTCCATAGTGGCGCTTGAAGAACTTGTACGAAGTGACCATTTCAGTGCATTTGAGAAACTGGCAAGGCTTTCCAAGGGCGAAATACTGGTGCTTAAGATCCTCCTCCTTCAAGGGGGCATGGCAACACCGACCGAGATCAGTGAGGCTATGAACAGTACCAAAGGCCGTGTATCCGCCGTCCTGAATGCGTTGGAAAAAAAAGGTGAGGTTACACGAGAGATCGATAAGGACAATCGCAGA
>JAFPVA010000005.1 GCA_017413105.1 Butyrivibrio sp.
TGAGTTCTGCACACTTCATTACAACACAACCTTCCCTCAGATGGCAAAGGCTGATGTAAATGGTGAGAACGAGCTTCCTCTTTATACATATCTTAAATCTCAGAAGGGATTTGAGGGATTCCAGGAGCATGAGTTCAAGGCGCTTCTTGAGAAGATGTTTGCTGAAGCAGATCCTGAATGGGATAAGAAGCCTGACATTAAGTGGAACTTCACTAAGTTCATTATTGACCGTGAGGGAAACGTTGTTGCAAGATTTGAGCCTACAGCTGATATCAAAGACGTTGAGGCATGCATCACATCTCTGCTTTGATCTTACACAGAGCTTAAAGCATAACGCGGACCTTGCTTATTTATGGAGGTGTCCATGAGAAATAGTTCTTTTTCTAAAAAAGCTGCTGCGGTGCTGTCATTACTTACATTGTTGACCGGATGCGGATCAACTCCGCCTGAGCCTGAGGTTGATATGCCAAAAGAAATATCTCTTGAAGATGCAGATACTATCTACCTGGCAGGAGGATGCTTCTGGGGCGTACAAAAGTTCATCGATCAGTTTGATGGAGTTATCGCCACTGAAGTCGGCTATGCAAACGGCCCTGACGCACGGGTTTCCTATAGAGACGTCTGCAATGGCAGCGGCCACGCAGAGACAGTTAAGGTGATCTATGATAAGAACAGGATCTCGCTTTCTGAGCTCCTTGATTATTATTTTATGGTCATTGATCCCCTTTCGGTAAACAAGCAGGGGAACGATGTCGGGATCCAGTACAGGACAGGCATCTACTATGAAGACGAGAGTCTTCTCCCAGAGATAACTACTGTTTATACTGCGCAGGAAGCGAAGATCGGTCAGGAGCTTGCAGTGGAGCTAGAGCCCCTCGAAAACTTCTATACAGCAGAAGAATATCACCAGAAATATCTTGATAAAAACCCGGGCGGCTACTGCCACATTCCGGGGAAGATGTTCAAGCTTGAGGAAAAGAGGGAAAAAGAATCCGCCAAAGAGCTCAGGGACCGCATAGGAAAACTTGCATATGATGTGACGCAGAATGCTGCCACTGAGAGAGCTGACAATTCATTTGGTATGCAGAGAACTGAGGTCAGAAGCAGCGGGGCAGATTCACATCTCGGACATGTATTTAATGATGGCCCCATCAAGGCAGGTGGCTTAAGATACTGCATCAATTCTGCTTCTCTTAAGTTCATTCCCTATGATCAGATGGATGAGCAGGGGTATGGTGATTATAAGAGATTCGTTGATTAAAGGTTTTTGATATGAACATTACATTTTTAACAGTATTTTTGCAGGGAATATTGAGCTTTTTCTCACCCTGCGTGCTGCCGCTGTTGCCTGTATACATGGGATATCTTTCCGGTGGAGCACTCAAAGAGGATAGTGATGGTTCAAAGCATTATGACAGGGCAAGGGTCATGGTCAACACCATTTTCTTTGTGATAGGTATAAGCTTTGCCTTCTTCCTTCTTGGAATGGGACTTAGTGTTCTTGGAAGGTTTTTTGCCGGAAATCAGATCCTGTTTGTGAGGATCGGCGGCGTCATTGTCATAATGTTCGGTCTTTACCAGCTTGGAGTATTTGGAAGTAGCAGGTTATTAAACCGTGACGTGAGACTTCCCATCAATCTTGGAAATCTTGCAATGTCACCGTTAACAGCGCTGCTTATGGGCTTTGTTATAAGCTTTGCCTGGAGTCCCTGCATTGGACCGGTGCTTTCATCAGTGCTTATCATGGCAGCTTCAGCGGATTCAGCATCCATGGGCTTTTTGCTGATTGGAATATATACCTTAGGCTACGTGATTCCATTTTTGCTGGTGGGACTTTTTACCACGACACTTTTGGAGTTCTTTGGAAAGCACAGGAGCGTTGTGAAGTATACAGTTAAGATCGGTGCTGTGCTCATGGTACTTATGGGAATCCTTATGTTTACAGGGAAACTCAACAGTATCTCCAGCTATCTCTCACAGTTTACTGTTGCAAGCGCACAGGATAATACGACAGATAATACTGCAGATAATGTTACAGGAAATGTTGCAGATAACGCTATAGACACTGTTACAGCTAATGCGACAGATAATGATAATGAGGTCGGCACACCTGAAACCGAAAATGCGGATTCTGCTCAGGAACAGAATCTTATTGCGGCGCCTGATTTTACGCTGGTTGACCAGTACGGTGAAACTCATACTCTGTCAGACTACAAAGGAAAGATTGTCTTTTTAAATTTCTGGGCTACCTGGTGCCCGCCTTGCAGAGCCGAGATGCCTTACATACAGGAGCTTTATGAAAAATACTCTCAGCCGGACTCTGATGTGGCAATATTAGGTGTTGCATTTCCAAATATGGGAAAAGAGACCAGCATAGACGGAATCAGTAAATTCCTGGAAGAAAACGGCTACACTTATCCTGTTGTTATGGATGAGGGCGCAACACTGCAGCTTCCTTATTACATCACAGCATATCCGACTACATTTATAATAAATCCGGAAGGCTATGTCCTTGGCTACATCCCCGGTAGCATGACAAAAGAAATAATGGAAGATGTGATAGATCAGGCAAGAAAATGAAAATATCTTTTCATAAGAGAGAAAATCAGGTAGGATTATGAGATATAGATTTTTTTGAGAAGGTATTTGATAATGAATGAAAATATTTGGGAAATATTACATAAACCTGACACTGTTGTATTTTTTGATATCGATGGCACTCTGACAAGCTATAACTATGGAAAGCATCATGCGCATCATGAGCTGGATGGGACACCTGAGTTTCGTGGTGTAAATATCTACGCTGATTGCAAGAGGCTTAAGCCGCTTTACGACTACATAAGCGGTATTCGGATATGACACACGGTTTATTGCGGAGGAAAATCCCGCATACTGTGAATGGTAACCGGAGAGAATTTTACGACTTTTTTTTTGGCAGACTATATTGCTTTTTATGGGCAATGTAGTCTGCCAAATTTATTAAATGACAATAGTGTCAAAATAATCAATTATTCACGCGTCATCCCTTGCGCTGTGGAGCATAGGTGCGAGCATTTCTACAAGACCGTCTGTCTGTGTTGGGAATGCCCAGATCGTACCCATGATCATTTCCATAGTCATTCTGCCATTGATGATCATTGTAATGATGTTGATCATTTCGCCGGCCTGGTCACCGTAGAGCTCGGCTCCGACAAGGTATTTATTCTTGTCGAGAATAACGGTAGCTTCGGCGTCAGTCTCATTTCTATATTCAAAGGCAAGAAGTTTTCCGTATTCCACCTTGGCAACGGTATATTTATCA
>JAFPVA010000049.1 GCA_017413105.1 Butyrivibrio sp.
CATTCAGGCACAGCAGGAAGAAATCTGGGAAGCTGTCAGAGGAGTTATGGAGAGACTAGCAACAATTAAATAAGCAAAGACATGTGCGGTCACGGGATAATACAACCTGTGGCCGCCTTTTTTGATTCCAATTGGAGGTAATATGGCGGCAACAAGACTCATTACATTACATATGAATAAAGGCAGGACGCTTCTTCAGTGTCTTCAGGACAGGACAAACTATGCAATGAACCCTGATAAAACAGAAAATGGAGAGCTCGTTACTGCATATGCCTGTGATCCCAAGTCGGTGAGTCAGGAATTTCTTTTATCCAAAAGAGAATACGAGCAGAAGACAGGAAAGAAACCAAAGGGCGATGTGATAGCGTATCAGATAAGACAGTCCTTCAAACCTGGAGAAGTTTCACCAGAGGTTGCAAACAGAATTGGTTATGAAACTGCCATGCGTTTTACAAAGGGAGACCATGCATTTATTGTTTCCACCCATACTGACAGGGCTCATGTTCACAACCACATCATATATAACTCCACAAACCTTACCTGTGATAAAAAGTTCAAGGACTTCTGGCTTTCGGGAATCGCACTGGGGCGTCTTTCAAATCTCATATGTCTTGAAAACGGACTCTCTGTCATTGCACCGCAGCCTTTTCACAGTAAGACAACTTATATCCATGGGGAAAAGAAGACGACATTCCGCGATGGACTTCGGGAAAACATAGATATAGCTCTTTCAAAAAAGCCAAAGAGCTTTGATGATCTTCTCATGGAACTGTCTTCACTTGGATATGAGATTAAACGTGGAAAGCATATAGCAGTCAGAGGCAAAGGACAGCAGCGCTTTATAAGATTCAGGTCATTGGGACGTGGATACACTGAAGAAGATTTGCAGAAAAAGATTGAGGGAGTCGTTAAAGGTGCAGAAGCCAGGATAAAAAGTCCTGATTACAGGGATGACAGCTTTGACCTTCTGCTTAATCTTCAGGACATCATTGCAAAGGGAAAAGGTCCAGGCTATGAGACCTGGGCTAAGAAATACAATGTGAAAAATGTAATGAAGGCAATTCTCTTTTTTCAGGAGCAGGGACTTAGAAGTTATGCTGAACTGGAGAAAAGAGCAGGAGATACTTCGGAGCGCTTTGATAAACTCAGCTCTGATATAAAGAGCTATGAGAAAAGGCTGAAGGAAATCTCAGAGCTTCGCGGGAACATCATTACCTATAGCAAGACTAAACAGATCTATACTCAGTACAGACAGTCGGGTTACAGTAAAAAGCTTTTTGCAGAGCATAAGGACGAGATCATGGCTCATAAGGCAGCCAAGGATTCTTTTAACAAGATATCCGGAAAGCTTCCATCAGTAAAAGAACTTAATACAGAGTATGAAGAAGTACTCTCAAAAAAGAGAGCTGCTTATGCTGAATACAAGCAGGTAAAGAAAGACATGCAGACTTATCAGGTTGCAAAGTATGACATCGACAAGATACTTGGCATCGATGGTCAGCAGAAAGAAACAAAACATCAGGAACATACACGTTAATTATTCGGGCACCGTTATCCAAAGCGGTGCCCATATCTTTGCCATCATCGGCGACTATTTCCAGTAAAAGCTTCGAAGAAGCGTAGTCAGATTGCAAATCTGATGCGAGGGGATTGGGGATGTGCCCCAACAAGCGAGTGCCGGTCCATACCGGGACACCACTTGCCACGTTAGCGTGCCGGTTTACCGGGGATGGGGCAGGTGATGCTTTTAAAAGGGGGATTTTTAAAAATGAAAAAAGAAAATGAAAATAACAAAAAGAAATATGAAGTGATCTATGCGGATCCGCCCTGGAGCTTCAGAGTGCATTCTGAAAAAGGGAAGGGCAGAAATGCAGAGAGGCATTATCCGACTATGAAGCTGGAGGACATCTGTGCATTACCTGTTGCGGACATTGCAGCAAGAGACTCAGCTCTGTTCATGTGGGTGACGTTTCCGAATCTTCGTGAAGCGTTTGCTGTTATCGATGCGTGGGGATTTACATACAAGACTGTTGCATTTGTCTGGGTGAAGCAGAATAAGAAATCGGATTCTCTTTTCATGGGGCTTGGCTATTGGACAAGATCCAATGTTGAGATGTGCATCATTGCAACCAAAGGACATCCAAAAAGAACTGGCAGGGATGTTCATCAGGTCATCATCAGTCACATTGAGGAACACAGCAAGAAGCCGGCAGAGACAAGAGACCGGATCGTAAATCTCATGGGTGATGTTCCAAGAGTGGAACTGTTTGCCCGTCAGAAGACTCCCGGCTGGGATATCTGGGGCAATGAAGTGGAGAATGATCTGGAGCTTGCAGCATGAATTTATCAATTGCAACTTGTACATCGGAAAATGCAACTTGTGCAAATCTTAAGGCATGAGAAATCCCTTTTTGATAGAGTAAAAACATCTTAAGAAAGGGAGTACAAACAAATGAAAAAGAATATAATTGGTAAGGTGGTTAAAATCACATTAGGAGTAGTCGTTGCACTGACAGTTATTGGAACTGTAGGAATGGCAAAGCTGGTTACTGATGGTGTGTTTTATCAGAATAAAAACAATGATACGCAGGAAAACTCGGTTAAGCAGCTGGCAACGTACGGTTTTGATCTTGATGGCTTTAACACCAGTTATAAAGGTGAAGAGATTTCTGTTACAGCAGAAGATGGAAATGTTGTTCCGGGGACATTTTTTGATATGGACAGTGATAAATGCGTAGTACTTGTACATGGAGCAGGCGGCGACAGAGTAAGCACATATCCTCTTGCTCAGCAGTATATTGAGAGAGGCTATGATGTAATTGCTTTTGATGACAGAGGACATGGATTAAATCCTGATGAGAAGGTAACCTTTGGAATTCATGAACTCCGTGATGTAAAGGCTCTTGTAAAGTATGCCAGAGAAACACTTGGAAGCTCAAAGGTTATTGTTCACGGGCAGTCAATGGGGGCACAGGTCACAGCGATTTATGCTTCAAATGTAATCCCTGGAACAGCAGAAGCGGCAGATGCAGTTATCTGCGACAGCCCAGTTCCTGGAATGGAATACATGATCAGAAGCGTGATTGCAGATGATGACCCAGAGGAGATGGAGTCATTTGTGACATCCTACTTTACAGAAACAGGTAAGCTTTATTCAAAGATTTTCTATCACATTAATTGGAATGATGGTGATACAATCAATGCTGTGGCAAATGATAAGCTTCCAACACTCGTATTTGTTTCAGAAAAAGATACGGTCTGTCTTCCTGAAAAGGTTGAGGAAGTATATGAAAATATTGGTAGTTCAGTAAAGAGCATTGCTTATGTAAATAGTGCGCACATCGAAGGAGTTATTGATGATCCGGATGGATACATGGAATATGTGGAAGAATTCCTTGCTAATGCCGGATTGTAAAAAGGAAGTATGAAGTTAAATCTATTTGAAGATAAGAACAACATAGATGAGCATGTGGATGTGTATTTTTCAAATATGCGACCGCAGATAAAACAGATAATTGATATTGTGAAGTCGGAGAGGTTATCTCTTTCGGGAAGACCTGCGGATGATGATCTTGACGATGGAGAAGAGATGCTGATAGATCCCAAAGAAGTGTATTATCTGGATTATGTAGACAGAAAGCTTTTCATGTACACTGGAACCGGAGTCTATCGTATTATGAAAACTCTGGCAGAGTGTGAGGAACTTCTTTGGAACTATGGATTTGTGAGAGTTTCCAAGTCTAACCTCATAAACATTTTCAAGATAAAGCAGTTAAAGCCTGATCTTAATATGAAGGTTTATGCTTATTTTGATAACGGCGAGAGGATTTGTGTCAACAGAAGCTACAAGAAGGAATTTGATCAGTATCTTCAGAAAATGAGGAGAATGGTATAGTGAAAAAATATTTTAAGAATTTAGCCTTAATGATTTTTATGTCATACACAGTGGTTTCTGTTTCTGCTGCTATCATCAACATTATTTTTGGTGGTCAGACCAATAATATGAATGAACTCATGATGTTTGTGATTTGTATCATAGCGTCTGTGGTTTTATCGCTCCATGGTCTCTTTGATAGTGTGAGCCCGTTGGCTATGATGGTTATCCAATACTTGTTAGCATGTGTGTTGATTGCAATAATGCTTTTAATCGTGAGTCGCTTTGACACTATAACTATGCAGGGGTGGATAGATCTTTACCGCTCATTTACAATCCCATACGTGTTCCTTGCAGGAGTTTATTACTACAGCGTGTTTGCAGACACAAAGAAAAAGGACAGTCTTATTAAGGATTTACAGAAGCGGGCAGGATGAACGGCTTTTTATTAATGCTGCTCAAGTCTCGATAATCCTCTCAATCGCCACTTGAGTTCCAGTATTTAAGCGGCATCCCAGACTCAATTACAAATTGATATACATATCATGTTCTGAAAGGTATTCTTGTATCAGACAAAAGGTACCGGCCAGTATCCAACTACAACTTAAGGAGAGAAAAAATGTTAGATATGAATAAGGTTGCTAAGAATATAAAGAATGCCAGGACAAAGAAGAACATGACACAGCTTGAACTTGCAGACATTGTTGGGGTAAGTTATCAGGCAGTATCAAATTGGGAACGAGGAAACTCCATGCCTGACATCGGAAAGATTTCTGATATCGCTAAGGCGCTTGATATGGATGTGACAGAGCTTCTTGGAAATGATAATGGAACAACTGCGGTGAAAAAAGTTTTGGAAAAGAGTCCTGAGCCTCTTACAGCAGAAGAACTTACAGACGTTGCACCGATGCTTCCACCAATGGAACTTACAGAGGAAGTAAAGAGGACATCTGAAAATGAGAAGCTTAATATTAAAGCTCTAGTAGGACTTGCACCTTTCCTGGATGATGAATACCTTGATGAGATAGCATCCAGGGTTGATGAAGCAAATGTAAGAGATCTTGTAGCACTGGCACCATTTTTATCAGATGAAACAATGACAAATATCTCGAAGAAAATCACATCATCAAATGTAAAGGATCTTGTTGCCCTGGCACCGTTCATGCCAAAGGAAGCGCTTGATGATGTCGTTTCAAGAATAGAAGATGATAGCTTCGAGGGCGTTACAGCTCTTGCTCCCTTCTTATCAAAAGAGTCTCTGGACAGTATCGTTACAAAGGCGTTAGAGAAAGGTGATGTATCTGATCTGACCGGGGTTGCATGCTTTCTTCGAAAAGACACTCTGAAGAAAATATCAGAGTTCCTTCTTAAGACAGACGATACTAAGAGCATGGCCAAATTTGCAAGGTTCCTGTAACGACTTTAGGATGCCGTAAATAAGAAATCTAATACGAAAAATTATCGGGGCAATGACTTCTGTAATATACAGAGATTGTTGCCTCGTTTTTTTGTCTATGGAAATGCGACAGAACCGCGAACCCGCATGGATGTTGACTTGGCGAACTGTCATTTTTATCGGACTCGTCATATGTCATTAATAGAGTGTAAGGAATATAAAAGTAGAGAAAACCTCTTAGAGAAATCCTAAGACAAGGGAAATGTATGTGCGTAATGGGATAAGCGCTGAACCTTACGATGCGTTTATGAAAAGTATGTTGGCTGGATATAAGCAAGATTACAAGCTGAATAATACTAGTTATAGTATTAAATGTCGTCTTTATAACAAAATGTTGAAAGCTATAAGGCATTGCCTTATAATTTTTATATGGGAGGAGTGCAGGTATGGCTACGATTAATGCTCAGATTAGAGAACTAAGAAAAGTATCAGGATTATCTCAAACTACATTTGCTGAAAAGTTTGAAATTCCTACTAGTACATTACAGGATTGGGAACATAATAGACGGACACCACCTTCATATGTGGTGAGCATGATAGATAAGTTATTGGCTTCGGAGAAAGCTGATAAACCCGTGATAGGGAACTCAATCTTGAACAAGGCAAAGTCTGCAAAAGATAATGATGAATTTTACACTACATATGAAACGATAGCAAAAGAAGTATCGCACTATACTGCGGCCTTTAGGAATAAGATTGTATTATGCAATTGTGATGATCCTTATGAATCTAATTTCCCAAAGTTTTTTATCAAAAACTTCAACGTTCTGGGAATTAAAAAATTGATATGTACATCATACATGCCATCAGAGAAGTTTTCATTAGCCTCGAATGGCTATGTTTTGATGCTTGATAATGTACCGGAGACGATAGGAACCACCTCAGAAGACGCTGATATATATGAGTTTTTAAAGAAAAATAATTCTGTAAAACGGTTAGTGGGAAATGGTGATTTTAGGAGTGATGAATGCGTTGGTATTCTGAAAGAATCAGATATAGTAGTTACAAATCCGCCATTCTCATTGTTTCGAGAATTGATTTCTCTTGTGACTGAGTATAATAAACAGTTTTTGGTTATAGGCAATCAAAACGCGATAACCTATAAAGAAATATTTCCGCTTATACAGGAAAACAAAGCATGGATTGGTTATCAGTTTGGAGATATGTCATTCAAGGTTCCGCAAGATTCTGAGCCAAGGGAAACAAGATTTTGGATTGATGAAACTGGGCAAAAGTGGAGAAGCCTTGGAAATGCTATGTGGCTTACAAATATCGACATAAAGCGCAGACATCAGAAACTAGACTTATGTAAGCTTTTTGATGCAGAAATATATCCCAAATATGATGAATTTGATGCGATAGAGGTTTCAAAGGTTGCTGATATACCGCTGGATTATAGTGGGATAATGGGTGTTCCGATTACTTTTCTCAATAAATATAATCCTGAACAGTTTGAAATAATTGGGGAGGCAAATCATGGTTCTGACAACAGTTTTGATTTGTTTAAGCCTACAGTTGATGGAAAACTGAAATTTAAAAGAATTTTAATTAGAAATAAGATGGCAATGGAGAGTGCATATTAATGGTTAAGTACAGGATACTCGACTTGTTTTGTGGTGCGGGTGGCTTTTCTTATGGTATGGAGAAAAACAAAGATTTTATCACGGTTGTAGCGTTGGATAATGACAAAAATGCAGGCGTGACTTTCAAGAAAAATATGCCGCAGGCAGATGTTGTTATAGGCGATATTACTGATAACCAGATTAAGGAAGATGTCATAAGGAAAGCTAAAAAAGCAAATGTAAACATGATCATCGGCGGACCGCCTTGCCAGGGGTATTCGATGAAAGGGAAAAAACTCGGACTTAAAGATCCAAGGAACTTTTTGTTTAGAGAATACCTTAATTTTGTAAAAGAACTTAATCCAGATGTATTTGTTATTGAAAATGTTAAGGGACTATTGCTTTCATCTAATGGATGGTTCAAGGATGAAATAGTAAAGACTATAGAAGAATTGGGATACGTGATTGATGTGGGCGTGCTTAATGCGTCGGAGTATGGAGTTCCTCAAGCACGGGAACGAGCTATTTTCATTTGCTCTAGGCATAATAAAGTGGAATTGCCGCCACCAACAACTAAGAAGGTTGTAACTGTAAGGGATGCTATCAGCGATTTATCGTATCTTGAATCAGGTGAAGGTGAGTTTGAGCAGAACTATCAGACTGAAATATTAAGTGATTATCAGAAAATAATGAGAAATGGAAGTGATAGGCTGTTTAATCATAAGGCATCTAATCACAAACAGGTTGCGATTGATAAGCTGAAAATGATCCCACCTGAGCAGGGTAAAGAGTTTTTACCTGATGATATGATTGGTAAACAAAAGTTTAAAACTACTTGGGGAAGACTTAAGTGGGATGATGTTTCCCCTACTATCGATACTAGATTTGATGCTTCTTCCAATGGTACAAATAATCATCCATATCTAAATAGGGCCATAACCCCAAGGGAAGCAGCAAGAATACAGTCATTTGATGATAATTTCATATTTTGGGGAGAAAAGGTCCATATAAGAAAGCAGATTGGTAATGCTGTACCGCCGTTATTGGCAAAAGCAATTGCAGATCAGATTGATAACCAGCTGGTATTAGACTGACAAGGGAAGGTGTTTTTTATGGCGGATTATAAATGGCGATCTGAGGAGGAAAAGTTTGAAGCAATAGGATTTCTGGCTATTCCAAATGTTATTGCTGCAATTCAGCCAACAGTGCCTAGAGATGGTAAAAAGAAATTTGAAGAAGAATATAGGGGAATGTATTCTGAAGGATACCCATATACAGCAGATAAGTATGGAAACCAGTTTCGTATTTATTTGAATGATATTGAAGGTGCACCAGATTCTATATTAGAGCAGATAGATGATGCATATGGCAATAGAATTAATAATACAGCTTTCATCAAAGAACTTGTAAAGGAATATGGCTTTAGATTTACAAAAGAACCTCAAGATAGTGAGGGTATTACCAATTTAGTATTCAAAAAAGTTGGCCGGCCTTTATATGATTCATTTCAAAAAGGTTTCTTTACAAATAGAGATTTTATAAAAGATATCGATGGATATCTTAAAAAAGGTCAAAAGTTTGCATCGCCTAATATGCTTGAATATGCAGAGCAGAGCATAGGAAAACGTCAAGAAAAGAGCGCTTCCAGATCAGAAAAAGCAGGGAGAGCAATGACGAAGAATCAGATGCTAATGCTTGGGTGGAATGGAGAAGCGTACATAGCACATTTGTTGGAAACACATGATAGCAGCTTTCTCCAGGCTATCGGACTATCAAAGGACGTTAACTATTCATACGACTGGTTTAACAGTGGCTTTCAGGATGCAGATGAAGAAGTCAACCATTTAGATGACAATTTGATGGGATTCGAGTTTGTGAAAAAATGGGAAGACCGTTCGGTAGGAGAAGGCTGTGATATTCGTGTGGAGCTAGGAACCGGAGAACGATTAGAGATAGAGGTGAAGACAAGCCGGAGTACATACCCATTTTTTGCAATGACATCAATTGAGATGCAACAAATGGAAAGAGATAAAGAAAAGTATTTTTTGGTGAAAATAAATAATTTTGATAAACTTCTTAAAGAACAATCACCGGATATTATTGTAATAAGAAATCCTTATGATAAGCTTTTTCATCCTAAACATATGAAAGAGGCAACCTTTATTATTGGAGGTAAATAATATGAATGCACAAATGGCATATCTTCTCGGTATGATAGTAGGTAATGGTGAGATTCAAAGAGGAGCAACAGATACAACAATTGTTATTGAGATACCACATAAAAAATTGGAGACTGAGTTTCAGAAAGATGTAAGCATTTATGTCAAAGCCAGTATTACTGATATAAGGCAAATAATTGAGCCGTTAGTTGGAACGGGGTTAAAGTTTAGTCAAAGTGCAAATGTTTCAGATATCTCATTTACCAAGCCCAATGAAGATTATTTGATGCGCGAGATAATGAGATATATTGGTAATGCGGCAACTCATGCTAACATGAGAATATCTCCAGAGGTATTCAAGTTTACCAAGGATGAGCGAATAGAGTTTATAAGAGGGTTTGCTGATGTTACAGGATATATAAGAAGAAGTAACTACTTCTTTAAGGAACCTCAATACAGAGTATATTTTGAAATTCCACAGAATTGGGAATTGGTGGTGGATTTCTGTAATCTATTAAAGAGTGTAGACATTCCAGTACAGAATATCGATTGGGGCCATCCCAATATGCGTGATGGTAATCTAAAAAAATATAATGAAGGTAAACCTGATTTTTGGAAGAAAGAGCATCAAGTAAAAGTATGGGCTCTTGAATTTGAGCCTGTTGGATTTGGCGTTATTCATAAACAAGAGGCATTAGATTACTTTGCTCATGAACATGAAGTGTTTATCGAAATGGAAGGGAATAAGGACGATAGACTTAGTGCTTTGCACAGATATTATTGGGAATTGACTGAAAGAAAAAAGGAAAAACCATCTCATCCGAGTGAAAATGATCCGTTTATCCCTGAAGAAATAAGAGGTAAACATTTTGATTCATGGAAAGAAATTGCTAAAGAATTAGGCTATAACAAGGAGTCATAATGCTGGAAAAAGACTTATATGAGCCAATGTGTTCTTGGCTGGAGCAATATTTGAAAGACCATTATAAAGGACATGAAATAACTGTAATTGATACTAGCTTAGAACGGCTTGATAGGGCACTTGAAAGGCATGGAATTGTCTGTGAACAAGCTAATGGGGTTGATATTCAGATAGATGTTCTTGGCATTGCAAAGAAGGGTAATAAAACAAAGTTATTCTTTATCGAAGCCAAGAAGACAAAGCTTACGCTACGAGACCTAGGACAGTTATGGGCATATTGCAAATTGGTGGATCCGGAGGAGGCATGGTTATTGACTTCAGCAGATTTGGGCTCGTTGAGAAAGCTTCTTATTGGATTTAATAGAGAAGATTTATTGGATTTTGGTGACGGAAAGAAAATAAAGAAGATGAAAGTTGGTGTCTGGGATGTAAAAAAGCAGATGCCGGATTTAAGTAGCATTGTACCAAAGATATAAATACTGGCGTTTCTATTTGGGATAAGTGTTAGTTAGTACATTTGCCCTTATATCATATAGAATGAAGCGAGGAAAAGAGATGAATAGTCAGATTTATTTGATATGTTATGGAAATTCAGAGAAGAATGTGAAGCTATCATTTGATACAAATATTATAGGCGCCGGGAGTTATGCAAAGGTGCCAGAAGGTCAGCTTATTTATCTTGTTTATAAGTGCGATGGTGAATGGACTGTTGTTGGAAGAGGCATCGTTGGAAATGCATCTGATGATAACCCATTTGAAAAACCTAATAAATATAGAACTTATGCAGTTACAAAATTGAAGAAATGTAGACCGTTTTCTATAAAAGAAATATGCAGACAATCATTGGGGGAGTATTATGGCTTGGTGTTAAGAACACCTCAGCCAATTAAGTCAAAAGAATTCATCGATTATTTGGATGATAACTTTATTGAAGTATAAAACGATTTAAGGGGGCTATTGGTTCAGTTTGTGAGCAATAGCTCTTATTGTTTATATAAGGCTTGCCGGAATTGAAGATATACGAAAAAACTAGAGAGGAGAAGTGGTAGAATGCTAGAACAGAGCAATATTTATCCAAATCTAAATTGGAACCAGTTTGCAGTCTTTAACGATAACGCAACTGATGCCTTTGAAGATATGTGCAGAGATCTGTTCTACTGTGAATATCTCCATGAAACAAGAAACCCTCACTCAGATCATAATAATCCTGGAGTGGAAGTGCAGCCGATTCTTGAACCGGTAAGAGATGACGGTGAGCAACAAAAATTAATAAGTTTTCAAGCCAAATATTTTAAGGAGACTGTGAATGACAGGCAAATCATTAAATCCCTGAAACAAACAGTAGGGCATTATAATGGTCAGCTTGGGAGATTGTACTTGTTCTGTAACAAGGTGATATCAAAGGAATCGGATCGCTTTAGAAAATATGAAGCTATATTATCACCTGCACAAATAGAATTAGAACTGGTAACAGATAAAGATATTTTTACCCTGCTTAGAAAAAATAAGCGTGTCGCTGATTATTATTTCCAGGATAGGAAACGTACTGTGGCGTGTGCAAATAATTTGATGGTATGCCCCATGATTTCGTGTTCTGTTTCCGAAGCATCACGTAACGAGGAGCCGAATACAATAAATCCATTGCTACAGGAGCTGGTAAGGGATAGGCTTCAAAAGTGCAAAGAAGCAATTATGGATTTGGATTTTGGGAAGCTTAAGGCGGAGCTGAAAGTCCTTAATACTGCAGTCGAGGTTGATAGTGAGATTGCTTTTTTTCAGCTTATTCTAGCTGCTCACGATCGGGCAATTACGGATGATATATTGAGCAATGTCTCCGAGGAATATAAGGAAGAAGCCTATTGGTTGAAGGGGGTATGTAATAATCCAAGGGATATTTCATTTGAAGAAATAAAATGCTTTGCCCCAGAGACTCAGACTGTAGCGATGGTTGTCGTTTTTGGGGAGCAACGCTGGGAATGCATAGTTGAACTACAAAAATGCAGAGAGCAAATGCCACCTGAGATTTTAAAGGCGTTTGATTTTCATTATGCATTGGCACTTTTCAATCTAAGAAGAGAAGATGAGGCACATAAAGTGCTTTCTGAATTATTCAGAAACTATCATGAGCCACGTTTTGAGTTATATGATATTTGTGCAAAACTAAACAGAGCTAACCGGGAATACATATTTGGAAAAACAGATCAAGAAAAACTTGTTAAGGGACTTTTAAATGACCTTGATAGAGTTAAAAATCAGTTAAAAGAAAAAATAGCAGGTAATGAAAAGCTTATTGCTACAATAGAGTTACATAGTTGCTTTAATTTGGGAGCAACGGATAAGAGATATATTGATGAGGCAATCATACGTTATGAAGGATATTCTGATAATGCAAAAGACTTTGATGGTGTTCTCTTATTTATGGCGATGTGTTATGAAATGTGCGGAGATATGGAAAAATCGCGTGAGTTGTTATCCCAATGTGCATGGCGAGATGAAGAGGCAATAGCCGCACGATATTTGATAGTGCTCATTGATTTGGGGAAACCAAAGGAGGCAATAGAAGCGTTTAAGGAAATAAAGGGAAGCACTACCCGGACGGAATGCCTGTATTTGCTCGCTCTTTCAAAGGTAGGGGATGAAAACTATGAAGAACTACTCCGTGAGGCAATAGATAAACACAGCACATCATTGGAAGACTTGTTTATTTATGGATTTTATGTCGAAGATAAGAACGTATTTCAAAGAATAGTTATGCCAAGAATATCTGAATTGCTTGCAGAGAATATAGATGGCGTTAATATGCAAACAAAGGCAGGGCTTTTGGCTATATTTGCCCATAATGGAATAATTGACTCTATTGAAACAGTGCTAGATTCAATTTCTGATGTGGACGATATCAACACATTTATAGTTTATGACATCTATAATTGTTTATTCTCTATCTCGCATAAAGAGTATGAATTATGGAGAAATGATAAAGAAACGGACAGTAATTTACTCCTTATAGAAAAAATAGCTAACAGATTTTATGAAAGCAATATTCTTAAGCAACAATTTCTGCAAGTAAAGGTGATGTGTGTTGCGGCTCTGCATATGGAATATAGCATGCTTAAATATTCGAAAGAGTTATTTGAATATACTAATGATGTACAGACCGCGCGGAATATAATAGCACTTCTTTACAAAAGAAATGAAACAAAGAAAGAGGAGTATGGACCATATCTTAAGCCATTAATGGAATCAGATGATCCCCAGATAGCTATTGCTGCTTCTTCAGCATTGTGGAAGCTTGGCAGATATGATGAAGCGGATTTTTATGCCTATAAAGCGCTTTATAACTTAAATGGCAAAGATGATTTTGATGTATATAAAGGATTATTTGGGTATTTTAATCTAAACATGCAGAGAATCAGCCATCTTCCTAATAAAAAGAGTATATCAGGTAATATGATCGTTTCACTGAAATCCGACGACGAAACATGGGTTGTTGCTTTGGATTCAGAATCTGATTTTGGGGATCGGGATAATCATAGTCTTGGGGTTGAGCATATTGATAGGCATAATCAAGTGTACAACAAATTGTTAGGCGGTAGTGCAAGGCAGACTTATAATCTTAGAGGGAGAAAATATGAGGTCATTAGTTTTGAACCGAGAGAGATCACAGTTGGAAGATTTATTTTTCAGAAGATTACTGAGAATCCGGACAAATTTAATGTCAGGACTATCTCTTCGGAAAAACCCGAAGAGATGGTAAAACAGATATTATCATTGTCTGATCAAAGAGATCATATTCAGAAGCTACTTGATGCATATAATTTTAAGGATAATCAACTGGGTATACCCATTGACTTCTTTTGCAATGGTAATTATGAAAAATATATTACATCCATGCAATATCTATTATACACAAAGGATCTTGCATATTATGCTGGTGAGCCAAGGCTTGAATCTGTTGTTGAGGCAAGATATGTTCCTTCATTATCGACTTTTGTTTTACTGGCAGTGCATGGGTGGCTTGATGAGCTTGATTTGCTGAAAGGTTATATTACGATACCTGAAAGTTATATTGAATTTTTCGAAGAACAATATGCAGCTGAATTAGGAGTGCAGGCTGCTTCACCAGGATCTTTGGTTCCTACAGATGATGGCAAAATAACTATCATTGAAAGAGACAAGAGGTTACCCGACATTTGGGAAAGAATAATATCAAAATGTGAATCATTTTCCGTTACAAAAGTATCAGATGAGGACCGTATCCGCTTTGAAGTGATTGAGAACTATACCTGGGAGAGGCTGTTTGGAAAACTCAATATAGATAAGATGCAATTGGATGGACTAATTGTTGCTGAACAAGAAAACGGAGTTTATATATGTGATGATTTATTCTTTCGTAAGATCGCAGCAGCAAAGAGAATTAAGAATATCAACTTTGCGACATTGCTTTATGTGAATAATGACATGGATAGGGTAATGCCTATTATTTTAGAATTATCAAAAACAAACTATATTTACACTCCGATTAGAAGCAGGAATGATGAGGAATTGGGACGGCTAGTCGAAAACTTGCTTGATGGCAATATAAAAAGAGCATATTATTCGGATGTTTTCAATGCCTATCTTGATGCGTGGAATCAAGTCATGAGAGATAGTTTCGGTGATAATTGGAACGATGACATATAGGAAGCAGGTACCTTACCATAAGAACTGAGGCTAAGGTTCAGCAAAACCGGAAATGAATACATAGAGAAGCTGTATGCAACGCATTATGTTAAGACAATGGACAAATCAAATTAAAAAGACAGCCGTTTGGCTCGGTTAGGGGATCACATCTAGAATAAATCCCAGGCTCTCGACTGTCTCTTGTTACTATAACAGATACTGACTTAATTGAACATATCATATAAGAGACTTTTTAGCTGGCTTATTGGCCAGCTTTTTTCTTATGTAAATGCAGTTGACAAAATGCACTCATTGTGCGCATAATAATAACGCAAATTGTGCGCTTATTATCGTACAGGGGATGAATAAATGGTATATAAAGAGCCTATGTCTCTGTTTCTCAGAGATGACGAAAAATCAAAACTAAAAAAGAAATATTTGGATATAAACATCCAGGATGTTGTCAAATGCTTGTATGGAAAAGAAAGCCTTTCAGAGCTATGCAATGGAAACTTTGCTGATGCGGAGATTTTTCTTGCAGCAGCAGGAAGGGCTGAGCACTTTGATGACCTACAGGGTGCAATAGAAGAGTTTGTTTATAATGGAAATAAGGACGATGAGGAGCTCAGGAAAAAGTTTTCATCTAGAAGAGTTAAGGAAATAAGAAAACATACTTCATTCTCACAGGAAAGATTTGCTGAAAAGGCCGGGATTAAGAGAAGAACGCTGCAGAACTATGAAGAAGGTTCGAGAATACCGTCAAGAATAATAGTAGACGCACTTAAAGATGCAGCTGTAGAACATATAGATGAAATTGTATCAGTACGTAGGCTGGAGCTGGACATAGCCATGCTGTCAGAGGTAAGCCGAGTTTTTCTTGAGATATCACGAAGACTTGTCCCACATTTTGCACTTGCAACGCCTATTGTTAATCATGTTGAACAGTCTGCACTTTCTCCGGAAATGTATTTTGTTAGTGTGGAGAATGACAACACTTCATTTGACCTGCTAGGGGATAGCTATAGAACTGACCGATATCCCGCAGACCTCGCAGCATGCGTATTATGTGCAATTGAGTTTGGGTGCAATGAACTTAAGTTTACATGCCATAAGGTAAAAGAACCTATTGCAGATACAAAGATAACAAGGCGTATAAGAAGTATCATGGAGGAACTCCCTGAATGTGAGGACAGGAAGGAAGTAATGAAATTGATCAGGGAATATAGGGATGATATGGCTTCAGGTGATCCAGAGAGAAGGAAGAAATGGTTCATGTTTGGAATAGATACACAAGAACTGGCTAAGAAGCTTGGAAAGAGTGAATTTGATGTCTGATGGTATTACATACAGAAATCTTTCAGCCGCTGCACATTATGTGTGGCGGTTCTTTTTTTGCAAAAGTAGCATAAATACTGGGTTTTTGCTGGCATTATTATTGGACTCGTCAGCTGATATAAATATGTTATAGGGGAAAGTACGCCCTGCGTTAGGTCCATAATGAGGGCTGGCAGCTGATCCAGGAGGGATTCATAGAATCTGGTATGAAATCACTTTGATTGTTTCCATAGAATCCTTCGTATAGCCCGGTCTACTTTTTGCCTGACAAAAAATATTATAGAGCTGCTGTTTAGCCATACTTTAAGGGGAATACCTGGTTCTGCGGAACTGGGTTATTTTTTTGCCCTTAAGGAGGTGGTGACACATATGATTGTGCGGAAACCGGCATAGATATTTTCAGAATAACAAACAGGACAAATTACACACCACCCTAGAATTTCTTTCTGCACCCTAGAAACTGTTGGGTGCACAAGATTATCTGTCTGGGTTAGATTATTGTACGAGGAGATTTCAATATGACTGATAGCGAGAACAAAAGTAGTAAATCCAAGTATAAACGACATGAGACAAAAAAGAAAGAGCTCCCTTTGGTAAACAGGAATGTCCATAACTATCTGGAAGTCATCCAGAGGGAAAAGGAAAAGTCCAATCCTGAGATGGCTGAGATCATCGGAGTCGATACCAAGTATTATGAGACTATCAAGAGAAATGGCGGACCTCTTGATTATGACAGATTATACAGACTGTACAAGGAACTTGGAGTGAATCCATTAAAACTTTTAATGGACGATCCCGATGCGGATCTTTTTATAAAGAAGAGCTCCGAGAATAAATCCTATTTTGAACAGCTTGAGGAATGTATTTCAAAACTCAAGGAAATCGACGATGAGGACGAACACGCTGATGTAATCATTGGGACATATGAACGTTATGGCAAGTATCTGAAAGATCATTTCAGAAAGAGGGGAAAGGGCCTCAGTATCCGCAATGATGATGAGACCTGAAGAAGTAAGAGTTTTTTGTAATCGGACTTAAAAGCTAGAACATTAAGTCATCATACACCGGAGATAACAAGAAACACAACACGTTATCTCCGGTTATTTATGGGGAAAAAGCAGGTGTAGAGGGAATGTAACAATTGTTTGCGGTTTCAATTTTTAGAGGGAAGAGATTATGTATGTTATTGGTATCACGGCGCATGAGATTATTCTTAACGAATGCATTGCACAGGGAATTGACTATGATGAAATGTATGCCATCATCAGGGAGCTCCTTATAAAGTACAATGCAGGAAAAGCATTCGCGAAGCGAAGAGGAATCAAATGGCTCAACAATGTATCAAAGAAGATTCCGTACAGGACACAGTTCATTGACATCGTGGCACATCCGGAGAATTACACTAAAAAAGAAAGAAGAGTTTTTGCATGGAAGGTTGCCTGTGAGATGTGGTATAGCGAAAAGAGCATCATGGTACTTGACCACATGAAGATGTTTGTTGAGGAAGGAGAGGCCCTTTCACATATCATCGATTCGGTATATATGAAGGGTGCAAACACAAAGAAAAGTGATGAGACTATGCAGAAGGAACTTTTCATGGGTCACACCAAGTATTTTGATGTGAAGAAGGATGCCATAGTGCTGTACGGCCTTCTGATCTGGAAGTACTGCAAGAGACGTGACAAGGAAGATAAGGATAACGGCATCATTGACGAGAACGGAAACATAATAGATTAAGGCTGGGACTGCTTCGGCAGTCTTTTTCTTTGCCCTTTTGAATTGTATACACAATTGCGGACTGACCGCGGACTGATAGCGGACTCATGGCGGACTGACCGCGGATTAAGAGCGGATTAAGTGCGGACTCGCAAACGGCAATTCCGTGTTACGATACATCCCGTTGAAAGAAAGGGGTGAACAATAGATGATAATTCGAATCACTGGAGGGGGATTCGGAGCATTACGGGGCAGGAGCAAAATCAATAGCAAAGCCTTTGGGGGCTGTATATGCGGACCACCTGGTGGGTGTTTTACAGGAGTTCCTACTATATTAAATATGGAGGATGCGAAGTATGCAGGAAAGCTTGAAGAACGTCGGTGAGAGAATAAAGTATCTCAGGGAAAAGCATGGCTTAAGCCAGAGCGACATAGCAAAGGAGTTTCATCTTGCCGGCGGGAGCAGTGTGGTATGCAAGTATGAACGTGAAAAGAGAGATCTTCCTCTTGATGTCGTGGTTGCATATTCAAGAAGATTCGGTGTAAGTACGGACTGGATCCTTAAGGGCGCTTAAAGGGCGGCGCGTCTAAATTGTCCGTGGAGTCAGGTCTTTATCTGGCATAAGATAGATATGGTAACAAAAAAGCTTCATATTATATGCGGTTTTCCAATGGGAGGTGAAGACAAATGCAAGGGGTTAAGGAAGAGGTTACTTTTGTTGATATCTATCAGATGCTGGGGATTGATGAGAAGATTGATTTCATAATCGATCATATCTCAAGACTTGACAGGATGATGAATGCTTTTGAAGTAGGACTTATCACTAACATCCAGAGAGAGCGCAGATACAACAGATGCGCTGAGAATGGTGAGCTTGGTGTAAGAGTCCAGACTTCAGGGCATGCGGATCCAACCGGAAATGAGGGCAGCACAAACGGTGACCTTCAGAAGTATATCAGACAGGGAAATTACATGGCTGCTTTAAAAGGAACGGATAACTTTTTCAAGTACAAGAACCAGATAATAACCCTGCAGGACATGCGTGATGATTATGGCATAATCAGTTCCGTGGTCGATTCCATGGGAGATGAGCATGAACAGTACATCAAGTATCTCTATAAGAAGAACAGCATTGCAAGAGCTGCTGAAGCAGAAGGGGTTTCAACGGAAGCCATCAAGTCACGCTTTTACCGGGCCAAAAAAGAGATCAGGGAAGCATCAAAGGCCTGGATGATTAACAGTAATAAATACAGTTTGTTGAAAAAAGGAGCATAGAAGTTTTATGAGTTACCAGTCAGAAAGAATAGAAAAAACAAGAACAATGATGAGAAAGCTTTTTACATACAAGGAGTGCGCTGAGTACTTCGGTATTAAGAGCAAGACCACAATCAGGAAGTATGCGAAGGAGTGCGGCGCGTACTGTCCCAAGAACCAGAACACAGTCAGGATCGATGCACTTAAGCTTGAGGATTACCTCCTTAGTTTCAGCACAGGAACATGCAGATAAGATACAGGAATCATAAGACAAGGCTTTATGGAATTGGTCCTTGCTTTGACGAAGTAATAGAGTCATAATTAATATGTGCTGAGCAGGGATCTTTCCTGAATGAGCCTTATCCAGCTAATCGGAGGAATTATGGCAAGTTTAAGAAAAGACCCATTGAACAGATGTCTCTACAAAGGCGAGAACTACAGAAAGTGTGACAACAGATATTCGTATGGTTACACGGATCCGCTTGGCAGAAGGAAAGTAATATATGCCAATGATCTTCAGGAGCTTCGCCGGAGGGAAGACACATTAAAAAGAGACCAGCTTGACGGCATTGATATCTATGCTGCTGGTCGTGCAACCATCAACGAGACCTTTGACAGATACATGTCAACAAAGGTCGATTTAAAGGAATCCACGAGAAGCAACTACACTTATACTTTTGATCATTTCGTAAGGGATGACTTCGGTAGAAAGAGGCTTATCGATGTGAGGTATTCCGATGTGCTCCAGTTCTACTTCTTCCTATTGAAAGAGAGGGAGCTTTCACTTAACACAGTGGGCTCAATACATGGACTCCTTCATCCGACTTTCGAGCTTGCGGTGAGGGACGATATAATAAGGAAGAATCCATCGGACAAAGTCATCATGGAAGTATCCAAGAGACTTGGAGGAGGCACCGGGAGAAGAAAGGCTCTGACAGTTGAAGAAACCCATGCATTCATGGATTTCATTTCAGCTCATCCTATCTATTATCACTGGTGGCCACTCTTTACAGTACTTCTCGGAACAGGCCTGCGTGTGGGCGAAGCAATCGGGTTAAGATGGCAGGATATCGACCTCGAAGAAAATGAGATCGAGGTAAACCACAGCCTTGTGTATTATCCTGAAGCGGGCAATCGCACATCAAGACTTCATGTGTCCACACCTAAGACCGAAGCAGGAATCAGAGTGGTTCCAATGCTGGAAGTAGTAAAGGAAGCATTCATCCTGGAAAAGGAGATGCAGCTTGAAGATGGAGGTCTTAACAAGACCAAGATCGACGGCATGAGTGGATTCATCTTTAAGAACCGCTTTGGCGGTGTACCCAATCCGCAGTCGATTAACGATGCGATAGACAGGATCTGCGCAGAGTACAACAGATTTGAAACTCTCGCTGCAGCAAAGGAAGGGAGAAATCCTCTCCTGTTACCTCATTTTACCTGTCATCATTTAAGACACACCTTCGCATCAAGACTCTGTGAGGTTGAGGACAATCCAAAGGTTATACAGTCGGTAATGGGGCACAAGAGCGTAGTCACAACTTATGACATTTATGCAGATGCCTCTCCCAGACGCAACAAGGAATCGTTTACCAAGCTTGCAACCAAGCTTAACGACGTTTTCTGAAAGCGCACTGGTGTAAAAACAGTTCTGACCACAATGTGGTCAGGGGACCAAAAAATGAATACAGATTCTTAACCGCTGATGATACCTATTGTTCGCTAATTTCTGAGCGGATTTGGCCGAAATGGTCGCAGATAAACGCTGTTGTGTAGCGGTGTCTGAGACCATGGGTAAGGGCCGCAACTTAAAAGCATCGACTTCAAAGGGTGAGTCAGCGAGCGACTTCCAGAGCTTGGGAATAGGGCAATGACCAATATTTGAACATTAATCGTTATCTACAGATGTTCGGCAATGCCCACCAGTTCTAAAGATTGAGTGATTGGAATGCCCAGTAATGACGGGCTTTGACCGGTATTACCTATCACACCAGGTCATTCCCGAC
>JAFPVA010000050.1 GCA_017413105.1 Butyrivibrio sp.
ATTCTGCGATTCTCTTATTTCACGTATTCTTCTTCCGACTCTGTCAGCAGCGGTGTTTTCATTAAAATCCATTGGATCTTGTCCAAAAGGATTACTTACCAGTATCATGGAATGCCTCCTAATATACATTATTGTGCTTAATAATAGTGATTAATAGCATTTTATCACATTTACTTCAATGATAGAAGCACATATAAGAGCTAACAAAAGAACAAAAAACAGAATAGGTACATAAATGTGCTTTACAAAAGAACAATAATATGATATGGTGACTATAGAACAAAAATGTTCTTGAATAAAGCACAATAACAAACAAATATGTTGGTTCACAAGAACCCGGAGTTACCTGAATATCGGATGTCGCTTAACAAAGTGTTTCCCGAAAAACTCAGACGTCGCCGTTACTATTAAAAGCTTTTTTATGTGTTTGAAAGGGGGATGATAAGAAATGAAAACACGAACAAAGCAGCGAGCTAATCGCAAATTGAAACTGGCAATGCTGGATCGCAGAGATGCATGTGGAATCTATGATCCCACACCCTACGAGGCAGTGAAGGAAATGATCGAAGAGAATAAAAGAAACAAGGAAAGGAGGGCAAGTTGATATGGAATATGCAAATATGTTAACCGATTATGGGGATGTATTAAGCATCAGCGATGTCATGAAAATCTTAAGAATCGGTAAAAACACAGTATACGGATATCTTAAGAATGGCACAATTAAATCCATGATGATCGCAGGGAAGTACAGGATTCCAAAGTTATACCTTTTGGAATTCATGTACCCGGATGTGGAATTTGTTAAGGAGGCAAGCTGAGAATGGCAAGACCAAGGAAAGACGGAAAGAGAGCTCCTGGGATTCAGGGGAAAAGTGGCTTTCTGTATATAGTAATCTCTCAGAATGTTCTAAAAGATGGTGTTAAGAAGTCTGAGAAGAAATGGATAGCGACAAAACTTCCGGATACTCCGGAAAATGTTAAAAAAGCCTCCGAAGCAAGGATGAAATTTATTAATAGGAAGGCATCTGCTCCGATCGATAGGAATATCTCTGTTTCAGCTTATACAGAGCTGGTGCTTTCCAAAAAGAAACGTGAAGTATCCGATACAACTTATTCTTCATATTATTATAGGGGCAATAAGATCAAGGAATACTTCGGAGACACAAAGGTGAAGGACATCAACGAAATCATGGTCGAGAACTTCCTCGACAATCTCTTTGAAGTTTATAATGTTCAGCCACGTACAGTAAAAGATACAAAGGTCTTCCTAAGTGGAGTTATGGAGCAGGCACATAAAGATGGCATTATAGCCTATAACCCTGTAAAGGAAGTGGTGATCAACAAGAATCTTGCAGCCAAGCATGTTAAAGACAAAAATACGGATGATGAATTCTTCTCTTATGAAGAAGCTCAGTTGTTCTTAAGCAAAGTTAAGGACCACGAATTATATGAACTGTTTTATGTGACCTTGTTCTTTGGACTTAGGCGCGAAGAGGTCCTGGGGCTTCGATGGCAGGCAATAGACTTTAAGAACAAGATCATGAAAATTAACCATACCGTGACGAAAGGCACAACCATTACAAGAGCTAATACCACTAAGACGGTATCAAGTGCAAGAGAGTATCCGCTCACTGATGAGCAGATAGAGATGTTCCAGAAATTAAAGGATAAAGAGAATAGCTACCGAAGCCTCTATGGTAACGGTTACTTCGAAAGCGACTACATCTTCAAACATGTTGATGGGTCGCTTTTTTATCCGGATCATCCAAGTAAAACTTTCAGGAAACTTATCAGAAGAATTCCGGAGCTTCCTCAGAGCATCACATTTCATGGTCTGAGAAGCTCATGCGTTTCAATACTTGTTCATCAGGGCATGGATGTAAAGAGTATTCAGAAATGGGTTGGCCATGCTGACTATGAAACCACTCTTAAGATTTATGCAAAGGTAAAGGATAAGGAAGCTAAGAGAGAAATCTCAGATACCATGAACACCATAATTCATCTCAAGGATTATGAGGATGAGTAAAAATGTCATTAAAACAAGGTGCAAAAAGATAAACTTGGAATAAATGGAAAAAGTTAGAAAAAAGTTAGAAAAGGGCAATAAAAAATCGGGGCGACAGGATTCGAACCTGCGACCTCGGCGTCCCGAACGCCGCGCTCTACCAAGCTGAGCCACGCCCCGATGAAAATTTATTGAGTTGGAAAATCAGTTTCTAGCGCAACGTCCCGAACGCAGCGCTCTACCAAACTGAGCCACGCCTCGATTGACATATATTATGCCGACTTACCTATTATATGAGAAAATGCCGTATTTCGCAAGGGTAATCGAAAGAACGCATATTTTATTGTTTTTTAACAATCACACCTGCTTGGATAACGTACAATGGAGATGAGGAGATTTCTTAAGGAAAGCTAAATGGAAAAACAACCGTTAAGAGACAGAACTTATAAAGAAATGAGTGATGGCGATTATCTGAACAACAGGCAGTATCTGGTAGTGGCTGTTGTTCTTGGCGTGACTCATTGTCTGATGGAATTATTCTACATCTGGGTTGGATGTACCCCAATGATCTATATCAACATTGTCAGTATATTAATCTATGTTGTAAGTATTTTTTTCATTACCCACGGTAATCAGCTTATTACAGTGTGGGTTATGGAGAGCGAGATATTTTGGCATGTGGTTTTTGCCAGTATCTTCATGGGAATTTCCTGTGGTTATCATCTCTGGCTTTTTGGTACGTTTTCCAGTATCTTTCTTCCATTTTTCATCCCGAACCTCAGTAAAAGACCCAAAAAGCAGATTGGTGTATATGCTGTGGTCATAGTTTTAGGCTTTGAGTTGCTTGTTTTTTTGGACAAGCATGATCATCTGCCGACTCAGTTCAGAGTAGGTGATGAGATGGCTTCAATTCTATACTACATAAATGCTGCTTTGGGTTTTGTATCTATCATGATCTATACCTCGATCTATAATCAGAGGATGGCTATGAAAAACAAAGAGCTTCAGTATGTAGCTGATCATGATCCGCTTACGGGAATATTTAATCGAAATAAGATACAGAGCATACTTAATGCGGAAATTCGGAGAAAAGCAGATGTTTCAGGAGGAAATTTGTCTGTTGCAATACTTGATGTGGATTTCTTTAAGAAGATAAATGATACCTATGGGCATTTAGCAGGTGACAGTGTTTTAAAAGAAATTACGGATTGCTTCGGGAAATATAGAGAAAAAGGTCTTTTATACGGACGATGGGGCGGAGAAGAGTTTCTTTTGATATCGCCGGAAACAATATCGTATGATGAATTCGGGAAAATGCTTGAGCAGTTGAGGCAAACAATACAGAACCATGATTTTATTGTTGGGGATCAAAATATAAAGGCTACTGTATCAATTGGTGCAGCAGCATATGAAGAAGGCTTTAATATGGACAAATTTATACAGACGGCAGATGACAGGCTTTATATGGCAAAAGAGTCCGGAAGAAACAAGGTCTGCTGGAGACGGCTTTGATCAAAAAAAGGACATCCAACCGGATGTCCTTTTCTTTAGAGCGATAGACGGGGCTCGAAATATTTTTCAAGAAAAAAGAACGTCTATTTCCGCAGCGTCCTGTAGGTCTCACTGTAGAGCTTTTTTCTTCCGCTGGTGAGCAGATATTCTATCTCACTGCAGACTTTTTTATCAGCAAACAGACCGGCGGCAAAGGGGGCGTACCTGCTCCCTGCGCCGTCTGTCAGTTCTTTTAAGACCTCGGTGAAGGTCTTTTCCGTATTGTAGCTTCTTCCCACAGAATCCGTCGCCGCATCAAGTGAATCCGCAATGGAAACTATGTCTATCACGGTCTTGTAGGGGCTTTTGAAGGTGTCAAAATTCATGGGATACCCGCGGCTGCAGTCGTACCACAGATGGTGTCCCTTAATGACATCCGCATATTCACGGGTAGAGTGGTGCTCTTTGGCGATCTTTGCCCCGGTCACGGGGTGACTTTTGATAAGGGAAAACTCGTCGTCAAGCAGGTTTCTGCCGTACATGGAGATGGTATCTATGATAAGGAGCTTGCCCATGTCGTGGCACAAGGCGGCGTTATAGGTATAGCGCACGATTCTGTCCCGGCTTTCCGATACGTCTTCTTGGCAGGCGCACCCGGGGAAGGCGATAAAGAGCTCGGGCTCCATGCGGATAAGGTGTCTGGCTATACACTCAGACAGCCTTGCAACCATATTGCAGTGGATATAGGTTGGCGGATGGACCGCGGCGAAGGCATCAATACAGAAGTCCTTCATGCTCCTTATCCCCGGAACCTCCTTGTAATAGATGGGAAAATTGGAAAAAAGTGTGACACACTTCATGTACACTGAGCTTCTTTTGGGAATATCATATATGTACCTGAGAGTTGATTTTTCTATCTCACGGTATCTGTCAAAATCTTCTTCGGTGAGTTCAAGTCCTGTCATCTTCACAACGCTCATGTAGAGCGACGGGGTGTCAAGATTCTTGTTGACACCTGTCACGGAGTAATCGGCCGGATTCCTGTTTTCATATGCGCTGTAAAATTTCTCACAGGCCTCCCTTGCCGAGGTATATCCGGCAAGAACAGAGGACAGATATAACAGATCCTCCTCCTGCTCGATGTTAACTGATGATGTTATAAACTCATTGTCGCAGTGCTTCAAAAAGTCGATGGCCTTACGGGCATAATCATAGACCCTTGCGGCGATGTGCTTTGGTATATAGGAATAGGCAAAAAAGCTGCCGTAATAATATATCCTGAATTCATAGGCATCCCATTCATAGTCCGGAAGGGCATTGTGATAGAAGGGATCATTAAAGACTTCAAGTGAGTCATCTATAATGGAGAGCGCCTCTTCCCACCACTCATCGGGCATCGGGAAGGCGGTACTCTCATAGAGAAGAGCGCCGGAGAGTGATCCCAGGAGGACATTGGCCTTTGCCTCATCGCTTAGAGAGGTGAACTTGTCTTTTCTTAAAAAGAGTGAGAGACGGTTCCTGTTCTCTATGGCTTTTTTCCTGATCTCATGGAGCTCTTCATTGTCAAATCTTGTCAGTGCGGAGAGCATGAAATAATCCTGACGTACCTTTTGGGCCATGGCATTGATACGGACATTCTCATCGGTCTGCCCGCCCTTTTCGATATCCTGCTCAAACAGGAATGAGTTTATGACCACCGCCAGATGAACGTCGACCTCCTCCAGAGAATCATCGTTCATAAGAAGATCCATGAAGCTCACAAGGAGATTCCTGGCATCGTCAGTAAGCTCTTCCTTGCCCATGAGAAGAGGCCTTATAAAACCGTCTATGAGAGACCTGTTCTCCTGCGCAAGAAGACCTATCCGGCTGAAATTATCCTCAAGGACGGTGGAATACTCGTCGGGACCTGAAATATCACTGATCTCGGGTGTAGAAAGTCTCCGTATCCTCTTGATGTGATCCACGTAGTCTTTGAATTGTTTAAAAATATCTTCTCTTGTCATCAGATCATCCCCGTTTTTGCGAAAAAGCGTGAACATACCTAACATAATTTTATAACAGGACAGCGAACTAATCAAAGCATAAAACTTACGGAATTTCGTTCCTCATTTTTTTTACTGTCACAAAAATATCGAAAAAAATATCAGGAAAAAAGAATCAGCCTTAATTCAGGCTGATTCTCATGGGTTCTTCAGTGATTACCAGACGACAATTCTGTCTTCCGGCGCAAGATACATTCCGTCTCCTTCCTTAACATCATAGGTCTCATAGAATTC
>JAFPVA010000051.1 GCA_017413105.1 Butyrivibrio sp.
GCTGGCATTGACGACCATGATCATCGGCCAGCTTTTTTCACTGCTTTCTAATTCTGTAGGATACCAAACTCGCACTTTTCCAATGGATTCATTATCAGAGGTAAACTCGGTGTAGCTTGTCTCAAATGACCCCGGATTTGCATACCGCATCTCCAGTGGTTCATCGGACTGAAAGCGCTCATAATACCCTTCCGTGATGTCATTATTTCCGCCTCCGTTTGGGAGTTTAGATTTGATATAAAAAAACACAGCTATAAGCAGGATGAGTATGACACCCAGCAAAATCAAAACAATCTTCATGGCCTTTTTCATGGTAACCTCCTTGACAGCCCGATGAAGCAAATGTATCATAAATCCATTGGTGATACAAGTGTTTCAGCAAAATGATACATATTCGGGAGGTTTGTTTCATCGCATGAATATGAACAATGAACAAAAAAATACATATGTCAAAAAGCAGATCTTAACTGCGCTTCTTGATCTTCTGAAGGAGAAGCCTCTCTCCGATATTTCTGTCAGCGAACTAACAAGCAGAGCCGAAATCGGACGCGTCTCTTTTTACCGTAACTACCAGAACAAAGAGGATATTCTGAAAGAAGAGTCGGACCGGCTCATTAAGGAATGGGGAAGGCTATATGAGTCTAACCCCGAATCAACGCCGGAGAGTTTGTTCCCCTCATTATTCGATTTTTACCGTGATCATAGAGAGTTTTATACCATTCTCTATAATGCAGGTATGTCCTCCATCATGATGGAAACCATCATCGGCACCATTCAGATACTGCCTGAAATGCCCAATTTTGAAGCATACATGAAATCATTTTGGGCATATGGCATTTACGGCTGGATGCTTGAATGGATCAAACGCGGTATGCATGAAAGCGGCGATGAATTAAAGGCTCTCTTTGCACTTGCTCACCAAGGGAACGAAAACAAAGGTGATGCTTCTTAACATAGCCGTTTTCTATTTTTTCAATGATAGTTCGTATCAGAGATCCATATCATCCTGAGATGCCAGAGTGCTGTATGCGCCTTGGTTCTCATCGTTTTGCATTTCCGTGTACATATCATTGATCTCTCCGATATTTTTCACCCACCATCAAACCTGAAGAGCCGTAAATAAACCAGTAAAGTATTTCATAAATAACAAACCCTCCCTGGTCTGTCAAAGAGCAGAATGATTTTCTCATCTTTTGACATTCCCCGGAAGTTTTGTTTAATGTATCAGTATCTTTCTTCCTATCTGAAAAGAGATATGAAGTAGCGGATCTTTACATAACTCCCTTATCTTGTTTACACCTATGTTTGAATACTGCGATGCTTCCTCAACAGTCATGGAATGTCTTTGAATCTGCCACCTATCTCTTTATCAAGTTCTGAAGGCTCTTTTATTCTTTTTCGATTCAGCGGTGTGTGTTTAGCCATTTTTTCTCCTGTTATCCCTATAAAAAAATGATAAGCCACGCTCTGCTCATTAACCATAAAGCACCATTTTAGGTATTCAGGCAATACCTATAATAGTGTTA
>JAFPVA010000052.1 GCA_017413105.1 Butyrivibrio sp.
CAACGAATCCGTTTGTAAGAGGAGCAATTACAAGTACTGAATCAAGGTGGTTCTTCTTCCATACAGAGTTAGGATCGTTTGGAGCCTGCTTAAGATGGAACTGACCCTCTTCGTAAGAATAATCCTTCTTCTTTTCTGGATCATCAGCATTTGTTGTGAACTCTTCAGCGTGGATTGACCAGTGAACATCCTCAGCACCATATGTCCAAAGTGTCTGAACCTTGTCACCATCAAGCATTGTCTCAAGAAGTGCATCGAAGATAGCCTGCTCACGAGCATTTGAACCATCCTGATCGTCTGTGATTACCCAAACTGGAGCCTCTCTGTTGATGTAGCCGCCCCATGTATCCTTGATCTCCTTGATAGGAGGAAGCTGTACAAGTCTGTTATCGCCAAGGTCGTTATCAACTTCCTGCTTCTCCATGTTTGTTGTAAGTGTTCTAAGCCATGTACCAGCCCAGTATGTGAATACACCTTCTGATGTTGACTGATCGTTTGAGAAGAACTTCTCACGAGCCTGCTTTGTTCCAGCTTCCTCTGTATCAGGATCGATTACGCCATCAGCATAACCCTGAGCAAGTCTAGCAAGAGCATCTACAGTAGCCTGCTCCTGGAAACCATCAACCCATACTCCATCCTTCTGATAGAATGAAGGATAAGCGCCCTGCCAGAACTCTGGCATATAGTTGATGTATGGAGCCTCGTCAAGCTTACCATAACCTGCAGCGATTACGCCGTATGTGCCTGACTCCTTCTCAGAAAATGCCTTAAGCATTGCATAATAGTCATCGAAAGTCTTGATATCATCGATCTTAAGTCCAGCTGCATCAAGCCATGACTGCTTTACATAAGTAACACATCCGTTACCGTATGTAGGAGCAAATCCATAAAGGTGGCCCTGGCTGTCCTTCATGTTCTCGTTAACTGAAGGAAGTGTTACACGAGCCTGGAACTCAGCGTTTGCATAAGCATCAGCCATATCCCAAAGAAGACCTGTTGTCTGATACTGTCTAAGCATTGTAGCGCTCATGATAAGAGCATCTGGGTAATCAGCATCACCAGGAGCACCTGTTGTAAGAAGACGTGATACAGTGCCTGCATAGTCTGAATGATCAAGCTGGTTGATGTTGAGCTTAATAGCGTGGCCAAGCTTCTCTGAAACTGCTGCTTCCCACTGCTCAACGAAAGCATCCTGTCCGTTCTCAACTGTAGCTGTAAGTGTACCATCAACTACGATATTGAGGTTCTCAAGAACGAAGTTCTCGTCAGCTGCAGGAGCTGCCTCAGTTGTTGCTGTTGAGTCAGATGACTGTGTTGATGTTGATGTTGTTGTGTCAGCAGTCTGTGTGCTTGTTGTAGCAGTTGTATCAGCAGATGTTGATCCGCAAGCTGCAAGAGAAGCAACCATTGCTGTTGACATAAGTAATGATAGAACTTTCTTTTTCATTAAAATGTTTCCTCCCATTTATGTTCTATTGGTTGTAAAAAAATATGTAAGCGTTTTCACTTGCTTATGTACGTACTTTATCATGTATTTAAATCCTTTGCAAGTACGAATTTTGTAAGATTTGTAACAAAGTTGTTCACTTTTTTCCGGAAGTGGCGTTTTTACTGCATTTCCGAAAGTGCTTACATGTAAAAATTTACATAATTTTTTTTAATTTCACAAGTCTTTTATAAGACGTCGTTGTAATTATGCACATTTTTGATACTTGTTTTCATTACTCTGATTGTGCACATTTACATGCGCTCCGGTCTGGAATACTCAAATATTTTCATCCGATAGCCATATGTTGCTTACATTCTTCTTTCATCTCAACTATTTAGAATATATGAAAGCAAATTAGAAAATACCATTTTTCCAGTGTAAAAATGCCTCAAAAACACAGCATTTATAAGAATGTAAGCGCTTATAAAGTCACTCCTCTTTTCCATATTGCCATATCATGGAATCCGGCTTCCTCGCTCTTTAACTTTTCACCGGAAGCAGTCCTTATGATCTTATCAAACAGCTCATCTGTAAGTTCATCAAAGGTCTTCCCCTCAAGGATCTGTCCTGCTCTAAAGTCAATCCAGTTACTCTTTTTGTCTGCAATTGTGTTATTGCTGGCAATCTTCATAGTTGGAACCGGACATGCAAAAGGAGTACCTCTTCCTGTTGTGAAAAGAACTATCTGTGCTCCGGCACTGGCCAGGGCTGTTGCTGCGCAGAGGTCATTTCCGGGAGCGCATAAAAGATTAAGACCTGTTACATCTGTTCTCTCGCCATACTCCAATACATTCATAACAGGATAATCACCGGATTTCTGAGTACATCCAAGAGACTTGTCCTCAAGTGTGGTAATTCCGCCGGCCTTATTTCCTGGAGAAGGATTCTCGTAAATCGGTTCGCCCTGTTTAGTGAAGTATTCCTTGAATCCGTTTATCATATCAACGGTGGCATTAAAAGTTGCCTCATCCTTGCATCTGTTCATGAGAATGGTCTCTGCTCCAAACATTTCAGGAACTTCTGTCAAAATAGATGTTCCGCCATGCTCTATAATTCTGTCAGAAATTCTTCCAACCAGAGGATTTGCAGTTATTCCGGAGAAGCCATCGCTGCCGCCGCATTTAAGTCCAATGATAAGCTTAGAACAGTCAGCGTCTTCTCTCTCATCCTTTGATGCTACATCAATGATTTCCTGTAACAGCTCTAGGCCCTCTTCCATCTCATCATCTGACTTCTGACATACCAAAAACTTGACTCTGCTTTCATCAACCTTTCCTATATAAGGTTTAAGCACATCGATATTGCTGTTCTCACAGCCAAGACCAAGTACCAGAACTCCGCCTGCATTAGGATGGTTTATAAGATCAGAAAGGATTGTCCTTGTATGTTCCTGATCATCGCCTGTCTGCGAGCATCCGTAATTATGCGTAAATGCAACAACTTCATCAACACTGCCTGTGACATATTTGTTGGCTTCTTTTGCCAGTGCTGTAGCAATATTATTGACACAGCCTACTGTTGGAATGATCCATACCTCGTTTCTGATTCCAACTTTGCCGTTTGCTCTTACAAAGCCCTTAAAAATTCTGTTCTTTGTTCCCATAAGAGCCTTTTTCTTTTCAATATCCTCTTTATCAGGTTCATACTTATAAGAAAGAATTCCTTCAAGATTTGTCTTGATATCATGTGTATGAACCCATCTGCCTGTGCTTATGTTCTCAGTAGCATGGCCGATTGGATATCCATACTTTACAATATTATCGCCTTCCTTAAGATCTTTAATTGCAATCTTGTGTCCTGCAGGAATATCCTCAATTGCCGTAATACTAAGTCCGTTTGAAAGTACAATGTTTTCATCTTTTTTCATTTCTTCAAGACAGACAACCACATTGTCTTCAGGATGAATCTGTAAAAATCTGCTCATATAACCTACCCCTTGTTTCATTTTGTTACAATTGTAAGCGTTTACATTTAAACTATATTATTTATCGTTGAACTCGTCAACAAATTTTTCTATTGTATTTACTGACTTGCTCTTGTATAATACATTTGAAAAAATTTATGAAAATGCTTACATGAATTTCAGTTTTTTATATAAATTTATGAAAGTGTTGAAGTCGTTTTCACGTGCTACATCAAATAAGGGAGGTATTTAGGGATGAAACAATTCATGGATAAAGATTTCTTATTGCAGTCAGAAGCCGCTAAGACTCTTTATCATAATTATGCTGAGAATATGCCTATTCTCGACTATCACTGCCATATCAGTCCCAGAGAGATCGCTGAAGATCGCCATTTCGACAACATCACACAGGTTTGGCTCGGAGGTGATCACTACAAGTGGCGTCTTATGAGAGCATTTGGTGTGGATGAGAAGTACATGACAGGCGATGCATCGGATAAAGATAAGTTCCTTATGTTCGCAAAGTGCCTTGGTAAGGCAGTAGGCAATCCTCTTTATCACTGGGCTCACTTAGAACTTCGCAAGTATTTTGGTTATAACGGAGTTCTCAACGAAAAGACTGCAGAAGAAGTATATGACATTTGTAACAAGGTGCTTCAGGCTCCTGATATGAGCGTTCGCAAGCTTATCAAGATGTCTAACGTAACACTTATCTGTACTACAGATGATCCTATCGATTCACTTGAATGGCACGACAAGATAAAAGAAGATTCTTCTTTTGATGTAAAGGTTCTTCCTGCATGGAGACCTGACAAGGCTAAAAACATTGCAAAGCCTGAATTCGTTGATTATCTCAACAAGCTTTCAGAAGTAAGCGGCGTTAAGATTGATACTTTTGCCGACCTCAAAGAGGCTCTTAAAGTTCGTCTTGATTTCTTCGCATCTAAGGGATGTAACGTAACAGATCATGCACTTGAGTATGTTATGTACCGCCCTGCTACTAATGCTGAGATTGAGACCATCTTTGCTAAGAGACTTAAAGGCGAGTCTCTTACAAAGGAAGAAGTTCTTAAATATGAGACAGCATTTATGCTCTTTGAAGGTGAGGAGATTTCAAAGCGTGACTGGGTAATGCAGCTTCACTTTGGTTGCAAACGTGATAATAATACACCTATGTACGAAAAGCTTGGTCCTGATACCGGCTTCGATACAATTGATGCTTATTATCCAATGGCTGAGCTTGCTGATTTCCTTGATGCTCTGCATTCAAAGAAACTTCTGCCAAAGACTATTCTGTACTCACTCAATCCAAGCGATAACAAAATTATCAACACAACTATCAACGCATTTAATGAAGCTCCTACTGTAGCCAAGATTCAGCAGGGATCCGCCTGGTGGTTCAATGACACCAAGCTTGGCATGGAACAGCAGCTTGAATCTGTTGCAGAATCCGGAAATCTCTCAGGATTTGTAGGAATGCTGACTGATTCCAGAAGTTTCACCTCATACACAAGACATGATTATTTCCGCAGAATACTCTGTAACTTCCTTGGTAGTCTTGTTGAGAACGGTGAATATCCTTCTGAGGATCTTGATATACTTGGCGAGATTGCTGCAGATATCTCCTATAACAATGCAGTAAGATACTTCAAATTTCCTTTAGAAACGAGATAATCTATGAGCAATCAGATGACCATATATGATATTTCAAAAAAGGCCGGCGTCTCTATTGCTACAGTATCGAGAGTTCTAAATGGCAGCACAAATGTTAAGCCCAGGACCCGCAAAAAGGTTATGGATATTATAGAGCAGTATGGCTATAAGCCAAATGCATTTGCAAGGGGGCTTGGTCTTAACTCCATGAAGACCATCGGAATTCTCTGTGCTGATGCATCAGATCTATATCTGGCCAAAGCTATATATTATATTGAACAGAATCTTCGTGAGAACGGTTATCATTCAGTCCTTTGTTGTACCGGTTATGAAATGGATGCCAGGAAGGATTCACTTAACCTCCTTCTCTCCCAGCATGTTGACTCTGTAGTCATGGTTGGTTCCAATTTCATCATGAATAATGCTGAGGACAACAAATACGTAAGAGATGCAGCGGCTACAGTTCCTATCATGCTTTTAAATGCTGATTTCGACTGTCCTAATGTATACTGCACTCTTTGCGATGATTACAAGGCAACTCAGGATGCAACTGAGAAGATGCTAAGTGCCGGTCTTAAGGATATCCTGTATCTATATAACAGTAATTCTTACAGCGGACTTAAGAAGCTTGCCGGTTTCCAGAACGCTATGCTTACTCATGATATTCCTTTAAGGAAGGAACTTCTGCAGTGTTTTAAGGGAAGTCACGAAGATATCGATGGCGTAAAGAATTTTGTTGATTCAATCTACAAAAAGGGAATCCGGTTTGACGGAATTGTTACAAGCGATGACTTCCTTGCAGTCGGAGCCATGAATTTTGCCAGAGCAAACAACATCGTTGTTCCAAGAGACCTGCAGATCATCGGCTATAACAACTCAATTCTTACACTGTGTTCTGAACCGGATATATCATCTATTGATAACAGACTTGAAGATATGTGTATCCAGTTAGTAAAAACGCTTATTGGTACACTCTCTCAGAATGAGATGCCACAAAAGACTATTTTCTCCGGAGAACTTATAAAAAGAGGATCTACTGCATTCTAAATTATCAGTTGATGATATAAATAAATCACTTGCCAATTTTCATTGCAGCAAGTTTTATAATTTACAAAAATGGAACCCTCATTTCTAAACATAGAAATCGGGTTCCATATTTTTGTGATTATAAATAAATGTCAGAGTTCTCCAACACGATCGATTATACCACCACCAAGTACAATGTCTCCATCATAAAGAACTGCAGACTGCCCGGCAGTAATAGCTCTCTGAGACTCATCGAAAAGTATTCTGGCCATTCCATTCTCCATAGGAGTTACAGTGGCCGGCTGTTCCTTGTGCCTATAACGGATCTTGGCACTGCACCGAAAATCAGTTGTAGGTGTGTCCCCTGTGATCCAATGAAAATCTCTTATAAAGAGTTCCCGTTTAAAAAGATCTTTATCATCCGCAAGGATAACTTTATTATTCTCCACATCAAGCCTTGTCACGTAAAGGCGCCTGTCTGCAGGAATGCCAAGTCCTCTTCGCTGACCAATTGTATAATTTATAATACCGTCATGAGTTCCAAGAACATTACCCTCAAGATCAACAAAATCTCCTTTGGGATATTCCTTTCCGCGATATCTCTTTATAAGTGAAGCATAATCGCCATCCGGAACAAAACAGATATCCTGGCTATCGCTCTTATGAGAAGTAACAAAACCCTCTTTTTCAGCGATTTCTCTCACCTCATTTTTGGAATTCATATCTCCTAAAGGAAAAGCAGTAGCTTTAAGCTGTTCCTCTGTAAGATCATAAAGAACATAGCTTTGATCTTTAGAAAGGTCTTTTGCCTTCATTAGATAAAAATGACCATTTTGTTCTTTAATACGCGCATAATGACCTGTAACGATGTAATCCGCCCCCAGTTCTTTAGCCTTTTTATACAAGCTGTCAAACTTAAGATACCTGTTACATCTGATGCAGGGATTTGGGGTCTCACCCTTTTCATAACTGCATACAAAAGGCTCTATTACCTTATCTCTGAATTCAGCCTCATAGTGATAGATGTAATAGGGAATACCAAGCTTATCTGCAACAGCCCTGGCATCCTCTGTATCCTTTATGCTGCAGCAGGTGCCGAGGAGCTCTTCTCCTATCATGTCATTTTCATAGAGCCTCATAGTACATCCTGCGCATTTAAAGCCCTTACGTACCATTTCATATGCAGCAACAGAACTGTCAACACCACCGCTCATAGCGATAAGGGCAGCTTTTTCACCCTCTGCCTTTTCTATTTTATCTACAGAATTTGTTCTAAATTCTATATCACTCATTAAAAAACCTACTCTCACTTAAGATCATATTCCAGCTTAACAGTAATAGATGCAGTCTTATGTCTTGAGCTTGTGTCAAATGCACCGTCATAAGAATAGCTGCTGGTGCCGGAATTGGTTGCTGTTATCTGGAATACTCCAAGATTGGAATTACGAAGCTTTCCAAGCTTCGCACCGGAATTAGCAGCCATAATATCTATACGTTCTCTTGAATTAGCTGTTGCCTGCTCAATAAGTGCTAATTTAAGATCATCAAGTCCTGTGTAATAGTATTCAGGATTTTGAGATTCAAACTCAACACCACTTTCAAGAAGACTGGAAATGTCTCTTGAAATCTTTTCTACTTTGTCTATATCACTGGATGAAACATCAACAGACTGGCTGAGGCTGTATCCATCCTGTTCTCTGCCAACATAGTTGCCGTGTTCATCATAGATGTCTCTATATGTCTTCCAAATGCTGACAGAATTAAATACTATCTCATTTTCATCTATGCCATTGTCCAAAAGATATTTTCTGACTACAGCTGCGTCATTCTTGATCTTGTCATAAGCTGCCTTGGAGGTGTAATCCTGCGCAGAGAATGAACCGCGCCAAATAATTATGTCAGATTCGAAGTCAACACTGGCGCTGCCGGTTGCAGCAATTGTATGAACACTCTCAGACCTGAATCTGGAAAGACCTATAGCCAAAACAGTACAACTTGCGACAATAGATAATCCGATTATCAAGGCCGTAACCCAACTAAAACTTTTCTTATTTTCCATACTCTTTCCTCCCCATATCTACAGTAGTTCAAATACTTTTTTACAAAATAAAATATATCATACAAATATGATTTTTGCACAGAGGTGCGATGTTATCTCGTTACTGTTCACTCGCATGAAGCTCGCTCCAGTAACCAATTCGCGCATTCATTCCAATTCGACTTCGTCGAAGGAATGCGCTCACTCCTGCATCAAGTTCTCACGAAATGCGCAGCTTAGTGCGCATTTCTGCCTGAACAGTAACGTTATCTCACATAAACTCTCGGTACTCGCTTATTAATGTTACAGGTAAGCTCATAGTTGAACCTTCCGCCTAAATCCCCAAGGAATTCAGCTGTAATTTCTTCTCCTGAAACTTTATCTTTTCCGAGAAGAACTACTTCATCCCCCTCTTTTACATCATCAATGTCCGTCACATCTACCATAAACTGGTCCATGCAGACCCTTCCTAAAATATTAGCAGGCTTTCCGTTTATAAAAACATATCCCTTATTCGAGAGACTTCTTGGGTAGCCATCACCATACCCAACAGGTATAGTAGCAATTTTAGTTGGTTTATCAGTAACAAAGGTTCCGCCGTAGCTGACAGGCGTTCCAGCAGGAACTACTTTTATCATTACCACATGACTTATAAGCTCCATTGTTGGCTTAAGGTCAATTATGTCCCTGCTTACTTCATCAGATGGCCACATTCCATACATTGTGACACCGGCTCTGACCATATCCATTGAGGACTCCGGTACAGCAATTATGCTGGCACTGTTTGCACAGTGGTGAAGCGGAATTCTAACGCCCATCTCTTCTTCCAGATTCTTTACAAAATCAGCGAAGACTTTCTCTCGTTCTTTTGCGTTTGTAAGGTCCTCTTCATCCGCTCTGGCAAAATGAGTGAAAATACCTTCCACTTTTATGCCTTCTAAATCCATAACCTTTTTTACAAAATCCATTCCATTTTCATCCGGAGTGATACCTATGCGGGACATTCCGGTATCTACTGCAATATGGATAGGAAGTTCCTGCACTGAAGAATCTTCTTCCATTATGTGTTTTGCGCAATCAGATAGCTCTTTTGCCATATCTGTCCTGAAAACTGCAGGTCTTATGCCTTCCTTGAGCATACGCTCATAGGCATAGGGAAAAGTGTAACCAAGAACAAGAATAGGTTTCTTAATGCCATTATCCCTTAGTTCAAAAGCCTCTTCTGCTGTAGCTGTTGCATATCCCCAGATATAGTCAACACTCTCCAGCATCTGACCTATTCTCACTGCTCCGTGTCCATAGGCGTCAGTTTTGATAACTGCCATCATCCTTGTTCCTGCAGGAATATTATTTTTCATGGAATCCAGATTATATTTTATGGCTCCTAAATCTATCTTTGCATAAACTCTGGAATACTCTTCAAACATGTCTTTATCGTCCTTTATAATAATTTACTCTAGGAAATCCCCTATGTGATCTGCTATATCAGATGCAGTCATAGCGCTCTTTCCAAGAGTTTTTGCCGCTCTATCCCCGGAAAGTCCATGCAGGTATACGCTTAGGCATGCTGTATCAAAAGCAGATTTTTTATGAGAAAACATTGCTCCCGTGATACCGGCAAGAACATCTCCGCTTCCGGCTGTGGCCATTCCGTCATTGCCACTCATATTAATATAAATCTTTTTCTCGTTGCTGTCAGCCACTATAGTTCTGGCATCCTTGCAAACGATGGTACAGTGAAGCTTTCTGGCTAGTTCCTTCGGATAAACAAGAATGTTATCCTTGCAATCTTTTATGCTTTCGCCACAAAGCCTTGAGAACTCACCAAGATGCGGCGTAAGTATAAGTCTTCTGCCATTTCTGGAGTAATTTCCCAAAAGAGCTTTAAGGTCATCATCTGAAGCTATTACATTAATGGCGTCTGCATCGATCACAAGGTCCTTCTCATATCTTTCAAGCACCTGACGTACAAGATTTATTGCGATCTTTTCGGTTCCTATTCCGGGCCCTATCACAACAGCAGTAGACCAGTCAAAGAAAAGCTCAAGCTTTTCAGTTATCGTTTCAAAGCTCTCAGAGTCTGAATAGGAATCTATCATGGCCTCAGGCAAAAGAGCCTTCACTGCCTCTTTATTCTGATCCGCTGTAAAAATCCTCACCATGCCGCAGCCGGAGGAAAACAACGCTTTGGCCGTTAGAATGCAGGCTCCGCTTATATTTTTTGAACCTGCGATCAGAAGCACCTTGCCATTTGTTCCTTTATTTGAATCCGGTCTTCGAGAAGGAAGCAAATCTCTTATCTCTTCGTTGTAGTAAAATGCATGTGGCTCTTTTGACAAAAAGCTTTCATCCGTAATTCCCGCATCTTCTATCAGGAGTTTACCGCAGTACTCACAACCGGGATACATCAGCTGACCAATCTTAGCCTGATTAAAAGTCACTGTCATATCAGCCTTTACGGCTTTCTGGCAAAGAGCACCGTTATCTGCATTTATACCGGAAGGCATGTCCACCGAAATTACAAACAGATCATCACCCTTGTTTTCTTTACATTTTGCAATATAGTCCACAAAAAGAGCATAGTCTCCGGCAACAGCCCTTGAAAGGCCTATGCCAAACATTGCATCTACTATGATATCCCATTCGATTCACTTTTGTTGTCTCTTATATTGGAAAAAGTGTCCGTGCCGATGCCATATTTTTTCAGGATATCCAGTTGTTTTAACAAAAGATCACTGCATTTTGTGTAGTCCCCAACAACACAAATGTTTACAAGTATCCCCTGTTGCTTAAGGAGTCTGGCGATACAAGCTCCGTCTCCCCCATTGTTTCCTACTCCGCATACCACCAAAGTTCTGTATTTTCTGTTGCACTTTCTATCGCATACCCAATTAAGGATATGCTCCGTAACCTTAAGAGATGCTCTCTCCATAAGTACTTCGGAAGGGACTCCAAAATATTCTGAGGTATTTCTGTCATAGATCTTCATTTCGCTGCTTGTAACCGCATATCTCATAGCTTCACCTCACATCCTTTTTTTCATACCTGCCCTTAAAACTATAGGCTGCCGAAAGGCAGCCTACAAAACTCATTCAACATATTCAGATTCATCTCCCGCAAGCGGTCTCCTTATAGGATGTCTTCTATTAGGATCATATTTCATATCAAAGATTTCTATTACTTCCGGTCCAAATATCTGATGCATATAGGAATAGAGATTATAGTTCTCCATTTCTGTTTCCTGAAGTCTTATGATATTCTTCTTGAGCTCTATCCTGACCTTGGAAATCCACTCATCAAGGCCTTTGATTTCTACTGTATTGTCATGAATTCTTTCATAACAGACATTCATAGTCTCAAGCATCAGCTTGTAATCAACGTCGTATATCTCTCTGGAAAGATCAAGAAGCTCATCCTCTCTTCCGGCCAGCCTTTCATTGCACTCATTGATAAGTCTGGTCCTCTCAGAAATCTCTTTTTCAATAGCAGCGGAAGGAGTTTTATTGGCCTTGTCCCTAAGGGGCACAATTTCCCCAAGTAGCTTCTTTTTCAGCCTCTTAATATCCTTGTTCTCGCTTCTGAGCTTACCATCCCTTTCTACCAATGCATTAAGCTCATCCGCAAGAGCCTCTATTTCAGGTGTCATCTCTGTCTGGGTAAATAACTGATGCCATTTGTTATCAAGCGTCAGAATTGGGATACTCTTTCCCTCCAGCGCAGACATGTATGCGTCTTCTCTTTTTGCCATCAGATTCTCTCGTTTGATATTACTTATTTATTTGGGTTTTCGTACCTATTTATATTATACGATAATTTCATCAAACTGTCAGATAAATGTACATTTTCTACCTGAATATTGTTAGGAACATCAAGGTCAACATGTGCAAAGTTCCAGATAGCCTTAATTCCACAACCTACGAGCTTGTGAGCCATTGGCACGGCCTGCTCTTTTGGAATAGTCAAAACAGCAATTTCAATGCCATTTTTCTTGACAAATTCTTCCATTTCATCAACAGGGCGCACTTCCACATCCCTTATCTTGGTGCCGTAAAGATTCGGGTTACAGTCAAAAGCCCCCTTAAAAACGAAGCCTCTTCTGGTAAAATTAGTGTAACCTGCAATGGCCTGCCCAAGATGACCTGCACCAATTATCACCAGGGAATGCTGTTTGTCAATTCCGAGTATCTTACTGATCTCATCATAGAGATAAGTAACATTGTACCCATAACCCTGCTGACCAAAGCCGCCAAAATTATTAAAGTCCTGCCTGATCTGTGATGCTGTAACCTTCATGATGTCGCTGAGTTCCTGAGAAGAAATCCTCTCAACACCCTTTTCCTTAAGATCACCTAAATATCTGAAATAACGGGGAAGCCTGCTGATGACTGCCTGTGAGATATCTTTTTCTGACATAATTACGTTAAACTCCTCGTCAAAGATTGTTAATAAATTCTCAAATATAATTATATCTGGGCGTTAAATAAATGTCAAAGAAAATAAAACTAAAATAATAGGGCGATATCTTAATAAATAAGTAATATCGCCCTGAGCTATTACGTATAAAAAGGAACTTTGGGTTATGGTTTGAAGTAACTGATTGTTTCAGTCATATTGGAAGCAAGTTCCTGAAGCTTGGCTGCTGACTCTGTAATAATCGAGAAGGTTGCGTTAAGCTCCTGCATAGAAGCATTTGTTTCCTCACTGGAAGCAGCGTTTTCTTCGGATATTGCAGAAAGATCGGAAATGATCTCCACAAGTTTATCCTTAGCGATATTAAGCCCTTCTATATGATCCGCAATAGAATCAGTACTTTTTGAAACGTTATCAACATTAAGAGCCATGCTCTGCATATTCGTCTTAGTATTATCAAGCTGTTCTGACTGCTGTTCAAAGCTGGTGTTTAATCTCTCCATTACTTCAACGGAAGCTTCAGCATCAGCAAGGAGCTTGTCAACAATCTTCTTGATCTCTTCTGCGCTGTTACTACTCTGAACAGCAAGCTGTCCAATCTCTGTAGCAACTACAGCAAAGCCTTTTCCTGCATCTCCAGCTCTCGCAGCCTCAATACTTGCATTCAGGGAAAGAAGATTTGTCTGGGAAGCAATCTCCGTGATAGCCTGGGAGAACTTCGAAATCTCTTTTGCAGAATCGTTTGTGGAATTGATCGTATCACCAATATCTCTTACAGAAGACTGAACCTGAGAACTCTGCTCAATCAGTCTGTTTAATGCCCCCATTGCTGCCTCGCAGGAGCTCTTCATCTCAGAAGCATAGCCATTAAGCTGTTGTACGTTATCTGAAACCTCATCTATATCTCTTCCGATATCCTGAGTATTTCCTGCTGCTGTTTCAACGCTCTCTGCCTGGGAAACAGCTCCCTTTGATATTTCTTCAACCGCCTCACTGACCTGACCGGATGCATTTGAAGCCTGCTGAGCAGAATCGGAAAGGTGTGCTCCCGATTCTTTAAGTTCATTGGACATAGCCATGGTACTTCTGATTACTTCACCAAGCTTTTCACTAAGTGTCTTTGCTCCATCAGCAAGAAGTCCAATCTCATCGTTTCTATCAATGGAACTCTGCTCGATATTTAACTTAAGTTCGCCCTTTGAGAGATTACCCAGCTCATCGGCAATAGCTTTCATCTTTCCGGAAGACTTATTTGCAATGACGATACCCAAAGTAGAAACTACTATTGTAATGGCCACTGAAATGATAGCCATTCCAATAATAATATTCATGATCTTTTTTGAAACAGTATCGCTCTCACGTCCTGCAAATACCATTCCCACAGCCTTGCCATCAGAGTTTGTAAGTGGCATGTAATAGCAATAATATGGTACAACTGCACCTGCAGGTGTGGTCTGGAGGTAGTATTCCTGCTTGCTTGTTATAACATGAGAAACAACTGCATCAGAAACCTTATAGCCTGTGGTCTTCTGACCATTGGCCCCGATCATGGTAGTTATGACTCCCTCAGAACCATAAAACAGCGAATAGTCAACACCGGTAAGTCCCTTTAGGTCATCCATGATGTTTTCATACTCTTCCATGATGTTTTCTTCGCCTTTATAGACAGCGCCATCTACATAGGACCAATCGCCATCCCAGACATTGGACATCTCACTGTTTAGCTGTTCCACAGCAAGTTTAAGTTCTTCCTGAACCATGTTCTTATAGGTTTTACTTATTTCCACTCCACTGATTATGGTCAGCGCAGTGGCAACGGCAATAATAGCTGCAACCGCTGCAATTATCAGCTTTTGGATCAGTTTCCCGTTTCTTACCCTGGGCTCCATTCAGAAATACCTCCTTAAACTTACTGTATAATGATTTTTAATGAACATTATATTAATTATAATTATAACGAAATTTAATATATTTTTTTAGTTCTATTCCCTCATTATTTCTAAAGTTTCTATAAAATCATCAATCATTTCTTTTGTTTACATGCTCCTGCAAAAAAGGTATTATGATATGTGCAAAAAGAACAGATTCGGAGGCTATTTTAATGTCTTATAAAGATTATATGGTAAGAGCAACCGCAGGAAATGCCCAGATAAGAGCCTTTGCTGCATCAACTAAAGACCTTGCTGAATATGGCCGAAAAGCTCATGGTCTTTCTCCCATTGCTGCTGCAGCCCTTGGCAGGCTTATGACAGGTGCCGTTATGATGGGCCAGATGATGGATGACGGCAGCGATATGATAACTGTAAAAATGGACGGAGACGGGCCAATGAAGGGCGTTCTGGCAACAGCTGATAATAAGGGAAATGTCAAAGGCTATGTCAGCAATCCCTACGTTATAATGGAGCCCAATGAGCAGGGACACCTTAATGTCGGCGGAGCCATAGGCGAAGGCAGTCTTACTGTTATACGTGATATGGGATTAAAAGAACCTTATGTTGGCCAGGTACCCCTTTATTCAGGAGAAGTTGCCGAGGACCTCACCTACTACTTTACAAAATCAGAGCAGACTCCATCCTCTGTAGGTCTTGGTGTACTTGTTGAAAGAGAGACTCTTTCAGTAATAGCCGCCGGAGGATTTATAGTTCAGCTCATGCCCTTTGCTGATGAGGAGACAATATCGCATCTGGAAGAAAATCTGAAGAAGTTCACTTCAGTTACAGATATTCTTAAGACAGGCAAAACTCCCGAAGAGCTTTTAAAGATCGTTCTTGATGGTTTTGATATGGAAATCACAGAAACTGTTGACCTGAACTTCTACTGTAACTGTGATAAAGATCGCGTTGCCCGGGCGCTGATGCTTGTGGGCAAAAAAGAAATTGACGATATGATAAAAGATGCCAAGCCGGTTGAGCTTTGCTGTCAGTTCTGCAACAGGAAATATGTCTTTAGCATTGCTGAACTTGAAGAGATTCGCACAAGGGCTAAATAATCGAAAAAAGCATTGTAAATACACGATAGGGAGACGTTATATGGTCAAAGTAGCATGTATACAGTTTGCCTGTGGCAAAGAAGCAGAATCTGATGCTGTACAGGTAAAAAACAATATTGAAACCGCAAAAAGACTTACAAGAGAAGCCGCTAAAAATGGCGCAAAGATCATTCTTTTATCAGAATTATTTGAAAGAAAGTATTTCTGTCAGGAGCGCAATTATGATTATTATGAATTTGCAACTCCCGCCCTGGAAAACCAGGCAGTCATTGAGTTTAGCAAGCTCTGCAAAGAGCTGTCGGTTGTCATGCCCATAAGCATATATGAAAGAGATGGAAATGTTCTCTATAATTCAGTTGTAATGCTGGACTCAGATGGCAAAAGCCTTGGAATTTACAGAAAGACCCATATCCCGGATGATCACTATTATCAGGAGAAATTCTATTTTACTCCAGGAGATACCGGCTTTAGAGTTTTTGATACCGCCTATGGCAGAATTGGTGTCGGCATCTGCTGGGATCAATGGTTCCCTGAAACAGCAAGATGTCTTGCCCTTAAGGGTGCAGACATTATTCTTTACCCTACTGCTATCGGCTCAGAACCCATCCTTGATGTTGACAGTTCCGGCCACTGGATGCGTACAATGCAGGGGCATTCAGCAGCCAACGTAATACCTGTAGCCGCAGCGAACAGAATCGGCAGAGAAGATGTATCTCCCTCTGAAGCCAACGGCGGTCAGAAATCCAGCCTCAATTTCTATGGCTGCAGCTTCCTGACAGATGCTACCGGAGAAATAATTGCAAAAGCAGGCAGAGATACAGAAGAAATCATTTATGCTGATTACGACTTTGATGAAATACGCAAGATGCGCCTATCCTGGGGATTGTTTAGAGACAGAAGACCTGAGTGCTACTCAGATATATGTGGGTAAAAGAGCCATGAGTAGGTGAAGCTATATGGGCGGTTATGAAACGAGGGGACGGTGAAACTACGGGGACGGTTCTTGACGTTCCACTTTATGTGGAACGAAAGAACCGTCCCCTCGTTTCACTTTACAAATTATTATCCGGAATCTGCTGAGTGATGCAATGGATATTCCCACCGCCAAGAAGTATATCCCTTGCAGGGATTCCAATGATTTCTCTTCCCGGGCAGATTTCTCTTAGGATTTCCAAAGCTCTCTCATCGCTTTCCTTATTGTCTCCGCCAAACTGAGGAACTAAAGCAGCTCCGTTGATGAAATAGAAATTAACGTAACTGGCGGCAAGTCTTTCGCCAATATCGCGAACATCCTCTCCTTCTTCAAATTCATAATTGCTAAGATCATCTTCTGAAATAAGGACCGGATGATCCGGAATAGGAAGCTTATGAACAGTCAGCTTTCTCCCTTTTGCATCTGTTTCATTTTCAAGGTAATCAAGATCCTGTTTTGATAGCTCGTACTGAGGATCCTCCTGATTATCAGTCCAGGCAAGAACTACTTCTCCGGGAGCAACAAAAGCGCAGACATTGTCAACATGCTCGTTTGTCTCATCATTGTATATTCCTCTGGGAAGCCAGAGAACTTTCTCTGCACCCAGATATTTTTTCAAAGTTTCTTCTATCTGTTCTTTGGATAAAGACGGGTTCCTGCCGGGACTCAAGAGGCAGCTTTCAGTAACCATTACAGTACCCTCTCCGTCACTGTGTATGGAGCCGCCTTCCAGCACAAAATCACCTGCATCGTAACAGTCTATCTCGCAAAGGTCACAAAAAGAGCCTGCAACTTTATCATCCATATCCCATGTGGCATAGAGGCCATCAATCTCTCCGCCCCAGGCATTAAATTTCCAATCTATGCCTCTTATACTCTTGCCTTCAAAGTCCTTTGAGGAATTTGTTACAAAGGTAGGTCCAACATCCCTTGCCCATGCATCATCAGAGTCAATTGGAAATATCAGGCACCTGTTCTCAAAAGCCTCTTTTTCTTCCTCGTCCTTTGCATTGTCTGCAATAATGCTGTCCAAAAAAGCCTTGGCCTCTTTCCAGTGCATTTTATCCGCAATAAGATAAAGGTTTTCTCTTTTTATTATCTCAAGAAAAATCCCCGCAAAGCTTCGAAGGGCACCGGTTCTGTCTTTTCCCCAGCTCCCGGGTCTTACCGGATATATCATAATAGTTCCGTCGTGTATAGAGTATTCCGCCGGCATTACAAAATCGTCGTCTACAGGAAACTTATTCTTGTCAAACGCCATACATTTATCTCCGTCATATATTCAACTTATAATCTGGTCTTAAAATTCTCATAGCCAAAGCGCTTCAATATCTCCACTTCACCATCTTCGTGAAGGATATCTATATCAGGAAGCGGCATACCATTGAAGGTGTTGTTCTTTACCATGCTATAGATTGCCATATCTTCAAAATAGAGCCTGTCTCCGATTTTCTTTTCCTCAGAAAAACTGTAGTCACCAATAATATCACCTGCAAGGCAGGTCCTTGATGAAAGCCTGTAGGTATATTTCATTTCACCGGCTTCTTCAGAATCCCGAAGTGGTGGCCTGTAAGGCATTTCCAGAACGTCAGGCATATGGCATGCTGCAGAGGTATCAAGAATAAGAACCGGCATTCTTTCAGTCTCAACTATATCCATAACTGTTGTTACCAGGTATCCTGCATCAAGAGCAATGGCCTCTCCTGGCTCAAGATAAACAGAGATGGAATATTTTTCTCTAATATACTTAACAAGACTTATAAGTCCTTCAATATTGTAGCCTTCTCTTGTAATGTGGTGTCCGCCCCCGAGATTTATCCATTTTATCTGGGAAAAATAAGAAGCAAATCTCTTTTCCACATCCCTGAAGGTATCCTCTAAGGGCTCAAAGCCCTGCTCACATAAAGTATGGAAATGAATTCCCTCTACTCCCTCAGGAAGAGTCTCAGGCATGTCAACGAGTCTGATTCCCAGCCTTGAACCGGATGAACAGGGATCATAAATCTCATGTTCTTCCTGAGTGCTGAACTCCGGGTTAATTCTAAGGCCAACCGAAACCTTTCCAGATTCTACAAAAGGCTCCCATATCTTCCTGTGAGTTTCAAGCTGATTTAAAGAATTAAAAACTATATGGTCGCAGATATCACATAATTCGGCCATTTCCTCTTCTTCAAAAGCAGGCTCAAAAACATGATTTTCAAGTTTCTTTTCCGGATATGTCTTTGAGTGCATTTCCTCATGAGCCAGCTTTGCCTCATACAAGCCGGAGGCAGTAGCCCCAAATAGGTATTCTGCAATCAAAGGATAGGTCTGGTATATGGAATAAGCCTTCTGGGCCAGCAGAATCCTTGCCCCCGACTCATCCTGTACCTTTTTTAAGATTTCAAGATTCTCCCTTAATTTTTTTTCATCAATTACGTATGCCGGTGTTTTGATGTCCTCAATTCTCATAAATTCATCCTTATTCTTTATTTATTTAAGAAAAAAGCTAAATACTCCTCGAGCCAAAAGTGCCACGATCCAGGCCACAACGCACTGCCAGAGAACTACAAATATCGCCCATTTTGCCCCAAGCTCTCTCTTGATTGAAGCAATAGCTGCTACACAAGGAGTATACAAAAGGCTAAATATAAGAAGTGTTGCTGCTCCCAGAGATGAAAGCGCATTCTCAATGCCACCCACCTCAGAATAGAGCATACCAATAGTTGAAACCACACTCTCTTTTGCCAAAAAGCCGCATACCAGTGAAGTCACAACTCTCCAGTCCCCAAGACCAAGCGGGATAAATAATGGAGCAATAACTCCGGAAATGACTGCAAGAATACTCTGCTGAGAATCAACTGCCTTGTTAAATCCAAAGTCGAAGGTCTTTAAGAACCATACAAGAATAGTGGCGATAAAAATTACAGAAAAGGCTCTCTGCAAAAAGTCTTTTGCCTTCTCCCAGAGGAGCTGCCCTACGCTTTTTGCACTGGGCATTCTATAATTTGGAAGCTCCATTACAAAAGGAACAGCCTCGCCCCTGAATGCAGTCTTCTTCATCAAAAATGCTGCGCCAATAGCAACCAGGACTCCCACCACATACATACCTGTCATGACGAATCCTCCGTACCTTGGGAAAAAGGCATTTACAAAAAAGGCATAGATAGGCAGCTTTGCACTACAGCTCATAAATGGTGTAAGAAGGATGGTCATCTTTCTGTCTCGCTCACTTGGAAGAGTCCTTGTGGACATTACAGCCGGAACCGTACAGCCAAAGCCAATAAGCATCGGAACTATACTTCTTCCGGAAAGGCCGACCTTTCTAAGGAGCTTATCCATAAAGAAGGCCACTCTTGCTATATATCCGCTATCTTCCAATAGGGATAAAAAGAAAAACATCGTTACAATAATTGGCAGGAAACTGACAACACTTCCAACACCCTCAAATATTCCATCAAGAACAAGTTCCTGTAATGTCTCATTGCAGTTAAGTGCTACAAGAACATCCTCTGTGGCACTCTGTAAGCTTCCTATAATGATTTCAAGTAATCCCTGGAGCCATGCGCCGATAACATTAAAGGTAAGAAAAAATACCAGCCCCATGATAAGAATAAACATTGGAATAGCACTGTATTTTCCGATAAGGACACGATCTATCCTCTGGCTTCTCTCATGTTCTTTACTGGTATGAGGCTTGACTACAGTTTCTTTGCAGACCTTTTCTATAAAGCTGAATCGCATATCCGCAATGGCTGCGCTGCGGTCAATTCCTCTCTCTTTTTCCATCTGAGCAATTATCTGTCCGATCATTTCTTTTTCACTATCAGACAGACCAAGGTGATTAATTAGGATTTCATCACCTTCAACAACCTTTGTTGCTGCAAATCTCAGAGGAATACCTGCCTCTTTTGCATGGATCTCAATAAGATGTTCCACAGCATGGATACACTTATGAACAGCACCTCCATAGGCATTTATATCGCAGAAGTCCTTATCAAGAGGTCTTTCCTGATAATGGGCAATGTGTATCGCATGGCTTATAAGCTCATCTACCCCCTTGTTTTTGGCTGCTGAAATAGGAACTACCGGAACTCCCAGCATTTCCTCCATCTTGTTGATCTTAATGGTGCCGCCGTTACCCATGACTTCATCCATCATATTAAGGGCAACTACCATTGGCATATTCATCTCAAGAAGCTGCATTGTGAGATAAAGATTTCTCTCAATGTTTGTGGCATCCACAATATTTATAATGGCTCTGGGCTTCTCATTCAAAACGAAATTTCTGGATACAATTTCCTCGCTGCTATAGGGAGACATGGAATAGATACCGGGAAGGTCGGTCACAAGGGTATTGGGATGACCTTTTATGACGCCATCCTTTCTATCAACTGTAACTCCCGGAAAATTACCAACATGCTGATTTGAACCTGTAAGCTGGTTAAAAAGAGTTGTCTTTCCGCTATTCTGATTACCAACAAGAGCATAGCTTAAAACTTCATTACTTGGAAGGGGATTCTCATGCTTTTTGTCATGATATTTTCCGCCCTCTCCAAATCCCGGATGCTCAATGTTTCCCTGCTCGGAATTTGTAACAGTATCTATAGTCTCATCTGTTTCCTTAATATCTACTATTTTTTCAACTTCAACTTTTCCTGCATCTGCAAGCCTTAGTGTAAGTTCATACCCATGGATTCTGAGTTCCACCGGGTCTCCCATTGGCGCAAAGCGCACAACTGTAACTTTCGCCCCGGGTATTACACCCATGTCCAAAAAATGCTGTCTTAGAGCGCCTCCACCTCCAACGGTCTTAACTATTGCTGATTCACCTATTTTGACATCACGTAATGTCATTTTATTACCTTCAACTTTCCTCATAGAATACCCTCTCTTTAGCTAATTATAAGGAAAAGAGAGGGCTTATATTCATAATCCTATTTTAAGCTTCGTTTGAAGATTCTTCAACAATAGATTCCGGGTCATCCTTCAGCAACTTCTGTTTCGAAGAAGCTTTCTTCATCACTGGCAAGAGCATCCGGAACATCGGCCTGTGGTAAAGGATCGCTTATTTCCTGAGCAGCGTCAGCTCCAGGAGTCTTTACATTTTCTTCAAAAGCTGCTTCTGCACCAACTATATTTTCTGTGATTTCAGATATTTCCGTGGTCTCTGATACCGCTGTAGTCTCCATTACTTCTGCTGTCCCTGATGTTTCTTCTGCCCCAGCTTTCTCAGAGGCAGTTTCTATGTTTTCAACATTTTCAGTATTTTCGGAATCCACTACCTCGGAATCCACTGCTATCTCAGATGGCTCTGCAGCTTCAGAAATCACTTTCTCAGTTTCTGTCTCATCTGTTACCGCATCTTCAGGCTGTTCTGTCAAAATCTCTGCTTTATCTACAACTCCCGATGTTTCCTCAATGTCTTTTGACTGGTTATCTGCATCAGATGAAGCCTCATCTGTTTTCACTTCAGCATCCGCATCTTCTACTGCAGTTTCATCTGTGGCATTTTCTTCTGTAACATCATCTTCTTTAACAGTTTCCTCTGTAACAGCTGCTTCAAAAGTCTTACCTTCCTCATCTTCTAAGGAACCTTCCGTATCAGAAGCATCCGCCTTTGCAGCCTGATTCTTATCCAGTATGACATTGCTATCTCCAACTCCTGTGGTCCTGAGTCCTCCGGATTTTAAAGCTTCTGCATTATTTACTGTAGAATTAACAGCATCGTTGCTGTCTGTAATGAGAAGTATCCCGACACTTTCTACGCTGGTTGCATTGTTATCAACAGACGATGTTTCTTTAGTATCAAAAGGTAAAAGAATGCTTCCATTTGCCCTGAGTTCCCCCTTTGGATCCTTGATGACATCTGTAGTCACAAAGTCCAAATAGTTAAGGTATTCTACGCAGAAATCAATGGAATCATCTTTTGTCTCATCATTCTTTGTCAGGAATTTCTTTTGGAAATCATCAACATTTTCATATTTATTTCCTGATATATATTTTACAACTACATCTAAAGCAACCCCCTCATTCAGATATTCAAGTATTATGTTAAGACCATTTCTGACTGCCCCTGAATCATAGTAATGAGTATTAGTGTTGGTATCAACAACTTTTACCTTATTATCTGAAAAACGATCATTAGCAATACTTGCGAGATATATCGTTGCAAGATAACCACTAACATAATCCGCAGCTCTGTTATTGTTTGCTTTATACTTTCCAAGCGAATAGTCTATGGATGGATATCCGGCTTTGTCTCCCTGGTCTGTAGAATAATAACTAAGCAGGGAATCTTCAGAATATTTTGCTGCTCCCTCTGCCCTGTTTTTATCCACCATGTTATCAAAAAGATCATAGTGATATGAGTATGCATTATCAACACAGGTTGCAGTTCCCTCTATAAACCAGTTAGGGAATCCATTTTCCTTATTATCTATCGCAACTCCGGCCATACCAACTCTGGTGTAGTCATCCATACAGGCATGCATGAGCTCATGAACCATGGTATTATCCAGTTCAGTTAATGCACTGTCCTTAAAAATATATTTCTGGGTATCTTTATCTTTTTCATAAAGACTATCTACATTTACTCCCAAATAATATCTATAGTCATCACATGCATTATTGGGAGCATAATACCTGCCATCTACATAAGCAACCGCATTCTTCAGATCTTTTTGACTTCCGTTGGAATGAGCGGAACTATACACGTAAAGACCAATTTCCTTACCGATAGCTCCATTTTTTGCTCCTGTGGAATACCCGTTAAATCCTGTATAAAGAGCCTTAACTGCCTGAGGTTCGATTACATTGACAATGAGGTTTAATAACTTATTAAGGTTTTCTGTTCCATAAGCCTCTATGCATGCATCAGAGCAGTGAAGCGCAACCAGATCCTTTACGATCGGTATAACTTCGGCTTCCTTGTTATCACTAGCGGGTTCTGACTCAGACACAGGAGAATTCTCTTCTTCAGTCTGAGGCGCTGCAGAATTATTATTTGCTGCTTCTTCAGCCTGTTTTCTCTCCTGCTCAGCTGTATACTCAACAAAATTACGGATATTGTCTCTGCTTGTCTGGTTAAAGAAATTCTGAATATCATTATTGGAGACGATATTTGAAAGAATTCCTGTCGAATCCATGAGATCAGTTTGACCGGTTAATTCCTCCGCAATATCTGTTGTTACAATATAAGTAATTCCATAGGCTGCGCTTCCAACCATGATGATATTATCACTGGTATATATGCCGTCCAGGAATTCAGGAAGTCTTAAGGAATAACCGTTTTCTCCGTCATTTACAACTTCGACATTTGTGGGAACAAAAAACGCAAAAACAGGCTTATAGGTCTTGCCGGGAAGGCAGATCAAAGAAGCCTTACCCTCTTCGTCAATCCATACTACCGGAATCTCCCAAAAGAGACCGCCATCAGCAAGAACTGTTGCTCTTGTATCAAGCTTATCTCCGGCCTTTGGCTGCTCAAGATTGATAAGGCGCAGGTTTGAAACTTTCGTTTTTCCAATGCGCTGATTTACATTTCGTAGAACCTCATCGGCACTTTCAGCTTCTTCTGTTTTATTCTGAAAAGTAATTACAGGTTCAGCTGCTTTTACCGATATTGAATAGATATTTGTAAAAAGAAATATACTTACAAGAAATAGTCCCAGGATTCTTGAAATCGACTTTTTTCCGCCCATAACATCCCTCACTTATTTTGAAATTAATATACGTCACTATTAAAATATATCACCTAAGCCGTTTATATTTTATTAATATTCCGTAAAGAAATTATAAAATGGGCAAAAGAAAAAGGACTTCCATTTTGATATGAAAGTCCCTAATTTCAAAGTTTATTCAACCATAACCGGTTTCTCGTCAACCACCCATGGAAGGCCATATTCATTTAACATTTCCATATATGGATCCGGATCAAACTCATCCGTTGTATATACGCCCGGCTTCTTCCACTTTCCTGAAAGAACAAGAGCTGTTCCGATCATAGCCGGAACACCTGTTGTATAGCTTATTGCCTGGCTTCCAAGCTCCTTGTAGCATTCCTGATGATCACATACGTTATATATATACAGTGTCTTTTCCTTGCCGTCCTTGATTCCGCGGAAAATACAGCCGATATTTGTCTTTCCAACTGTTCTTGGTCCAAGGCTTGCCGGATCCGGTAAAAGAGCTTTCAAAAACTGGATAGGCACAATCTCTTTTCCCTCAAAATTGATCGGACTTGTGGAGAGCATTCCCACATCCTCAAGACATCTCATGTGATCAAGATAGCTCTGTCCAAAGGTCATAAAGAAACGGATTCTCTTAATTTCAGGGAAGTTTCTTCCAAGAGCTTCAATTTCCTCGTGGTGAAGAAGGTACATATCCTTCTGGCCAACCTCAGGGAAATCATAAACTCTCTTGATTTCCATAGGCTTAGTCTCAATCCAGTGACCGTCCTCCCAATATGAACCGTTTGCACTTACTTCACGGAGATTGATCTCAGGGTTAAAGTTCGTAGCAAAAGCATAGCCGTGATCGCCGCCATTGCAGTCAAGAATATCAACAGTATGTATCTCGTCGAAATAATGTTTTTTTGCATAGGCAACAAATACACTTGTTACGCCCGGGTCAAAGCCTGTTCCAAGAAGTCCTGTAATGCCTGCCTCCTTAAACTTATCCATGTAATCCCACTGATAGCTGTAGTCAAAGTAGGCAGTAAATCCTTTTTCCTTGCATCTCTTCTCGTAAGCTGCACGCCATACAGGTTCATCTGTATCCTCAGGCTCATAGTTTGCAGTATCAATATAGTCCACCTTACACTCAAGGCATGCATCCATTATTGTAAGGTCCTGATAAGGAAGTGCAACATTAAGGACAGCATCCGGATGATATTCCTTGATTAGTTTAACAACATCATTAACATCATCAGCATTTACTGTAGCTGTTGTGATCTTTACAGGACTTCCCTGCTTCTCAAGCTTCTCCTTAAGAGCATCGCATTTGCTGACTGTTCTGCTGGCAAGACACATCTCTGTGAATACCTTGCTGTTCTGTGCGCACTTCTGAATTGCAACCTGTGCAACACCACCGCATCCAATAACAAGTAATCTTCCCATGAATTTTCCTCCATTCACAACATGAAAATTATAATACTAAGCGCGGACGCTTTAGCGTGACATATCCTCTTCTTCCTGAAGTAAGTCTTCTACGTATTTAGGAAGCATAAAGGCTCCCTTGTGTAAGTGAGTCGTATAATACCAGGTCTTGATTCCTCTCTCGTCCCATCTGTCAGGATTAAAGTCCTTAAGAGGATGATACTTCTTGCTGGCAAATCCAAATAACCAGTATCCTGCAGGACAGGTAGGAATATGTGCCTGATATACCCTGTTTACAGGAAATACCCTGAAGGCCTTTCTGTGCATTGCTCTGCAGCTCTCTTCATCTTCATCGTAGAAAGGACTGCCGTGCTGATAAACCATGATTCCATCATCATGAAGTGCCTTATAACAGCTCCCATAGAATTCTTTTGTAAAAAGACCTGCTTCATGACCTAAGGGTTCTGTGGCATCATTGATGATAAGGTCATACATATCCTCGCATTTACGAAGATACTTAAGCCCATCCTGATAATAAATATGGACTCTGTCATCCTCAAGGCCAACAGCGTTATCAGGAAAATACTGTTTACATACATCAAAAAACATGCTGTCCGGTTCTACAACATCAATAACTTTGATCTCATCGTAGTGGGTAAGCTCTCTTGCAACGCCTCCGTCACCACCACCAAGAACCAGTACTCTCTGAACCTTTGGATGAACAGCCATAGGAACATGGACGATCATCTCATCATAGGTAAATTCGTCTTTCTCAGAAAAGATAATATTTCCGTCGGAAGTCAAAAACTTTCCAAACTCCGGAGAATCAAACACATCAATACGCTGAAATTCACTTGTTCCGGAAAATAGCTGTTTACTGATGCGGATACTAATCTTTACATTGCCGGTGTGCATATCACTGAACCAGTAATCCATCTCTGCCATAATTGTCTCCTTTTATAGGACGCTACATATTATAAATTATTATGGCTCCAGCCTCCATCGATTTGCAAAAAACGCAAATCCAATCGGCTGGATTCCACAATAATTTATAATATGTATCTGTCCATGATAGAAATACATTTAATTGTAGATCTTTACTTGAGTACAAATAACTCAGAAATATCTTCACTTTCAGGTCCCTGCATGGAGCACCCTTTCTCCATGGCTGTCTTGATGTAATCCAGAATGTCTTCTGTTATTACTTCTCCCGGGGACAGGATTGGGATTCCCGGCGGGTAACACATAACAGATTCTGCACTTATCCTGCCAACTATCTGGTCAATAGGAAGTGATTCTTTTTCAGCATAAAAAGCTTCCTGAGGAGTAGCCTTTACTATTGGCGTAATATACTCCGCTGAGAAGAAGGTCTGCTCAGGCTTGGAATACAGTCTGCGAATATCTGCCAAAGCTCCTGCCAGACGCTCTATATCCTGAAGTCTGTCACCAATGGAAATATATGCCATAACATTTGACAGATCACCAAATTCCATCTGGATATCATATTCATCTCTGAGAAGATCGTAAACTTCGATTCCTGTAAGACCAATTTTTCTGGTATTAACCACAAGCTTGGTCTCGTCAAAGTCATAAATACTGCCGCCGTTCTTAAGCTCTTTGCCATAAGCGTAGTATCCGCCGATATCATTGATCTCTTCTCTTGCGTACTGAGCCATCTTGGTGACTTTCTCAAAACTGTCATAACCATTTAATGCAAGATTTCTACGGGAAATATCAAGGCTTCCCAAAAGAAGGTAACTGGCACTGGTGGTCTGAGTCAGGTTCACTATTCTGCTGATATAGCCAATATTGGCCTCGGGCCCGCAAAGTAAAATTGAACTCTGAGTAAGGCTTCCACCGGACTTATGCATACTGATGGCTGCCATATCAGCACCTGCCGCCATGGCGTTAAGCGGAAGATTCGGACCAAAATAAAGATGTGTACCATGAGCCTCATCAACAAGGGCTTTCATACCGTTAGAATGAGCAAGCTCAACTATTGCCTTAAGATTTGAGCATATTCCATAATAGGAAGGATTGTTTATAAGAATGGCCTTGGCATCAGGATTTTCTCTTACTGCTCTCTCAACATCAGGCATCTCCATTCCCAAAGGAATTCCAAGATCCGTATCCACCTTAGGATCAATATAAACAGGAATTGCTCCACACAAAATCAGTGCATTGATGGCACTCTTATGAACATTACGTGGCATGATAATCTTCTCACCTTTTTTTACATGAGAAAGAACCATCGCCTGAACAGCACTGGTAGTACCATTTACCATCATAAAAGCGTGAGCAGCGCCAAAAGCATCTGCCATAAGCTCCTCTGCTTCCTTGATAACAGAAACAGGATGACATAGATTATCCAGTGGTTTCATGGAATTAACGTCAATTCCAACGCATCTGTCCCCAAGAAAATTTACAAGCTCATGATTTCCTCTGCCTCTTTTATGTCCGGGAACATCAAAGGGAACAACCCTCTGCTTCCTGAATCTCTCCAAAGCCTCATATACCGGGGCTTTCCTCTGCTTAGTAAGATCCAACTAACCATCCTCCCAAAAATCTAAAACGCAAACGAAAGGAGTGGCATACCTCTCAGATATGCTACCCCTTCATTTTATCAAATTTAATAGTATAGTTATCATACTATATATTCAGTTAATAGGGAAGAAAAACTTTAGCCAACTTCAACATTTCCAAGACTGCATTCAATTTCGATCTTTTTACTTCCGCCCTTTTGCTCAAAAGATTTTTCGTATTTGACTCCGCCTATTTCGATTGTTCCAAGAGAAGCCTCAGCCTCAACAGAATAATCTGATACGTCTCCGTCAATACCTACCCTAACATTTCCAAGAGAAGCTGTGATGTCTATCTCATCAGCACTGCATTTATCAAGTGTAACATCACCAAGATTTGCTTCAATATCTATTTCACCGCTTGATACTGTTTTAAATGTTATATTGCCCAGGTTATCGCTGATCTTGGTCCTCTTTGACCTAAGAGTATTTCCCTCAACATTTCCCATTGATAGCTCAAGTTCAAAGCTTTCAAGTTCATGGTCTTTAGGAATCTCTATAGTGAGTTTGCTCTCATAGTTCATGCCCTTGTTTGGCTTTATGTTAGTCTTCTGCTTAACTGTTAGTTTTCCGGAACCGGAACTAAAATTGCACTCCGGCATAAACTCTTTAGCACCGTCATATTTAATCCTGAATTCACTGCCCTCTGTGATTATCACGTCCATTAGCGCAGCATCTATATCAAGTGTCTTTACATCTGTTCCATAGCTTTCGTCAAATTCTGTTGTTTCCGACTTACCTGACGAAAAATGTATCATACATCCCACAACTATCGCTGCGGCAGTAAGTATTACCAGAATAGTCCAGTATAATCCCTTCATTTTAATCACTCCTTTTCCTGAAAGAAACTCTCAATAGGTTTACGTAAAATACCTGCTATAGGAAAAATAAGCCATGTGCTGCCCCAGTTAAATGATAAAAAGCTGAGTATAAGATAAATGCATAATACTGTTGACCAATAGTTAGCCATAAGATGCTTTGTCAGGTTTCCTGAATACTGTTTTCTCTCTCTTTTTACTGGCTCATAATTTCCGGCTACAGTTTCAATATCATTGAGGCTAAGAAGCTTTCTGTAAGCCTCTTCTCTTGCTCCCGAAACAATTATAAGAAGTACGCCAAGACCTGCCCCTGCGAAAATAAAAGCAGGTCCGATTCCCTCGGTAAGTATTGTAAATTTTGAACTAAGAACTGTGTTCAGTACAATTACAGGGATGACACTAACTATGCAAAAGATGATGCCGATTGTAAGAAGCATTCCACGAAGAGTCTGATCATCATTCTTTTCCCTGGCAAGAATCTCTGCAGTATTGTAGTCTATTGAGCAAAGCTCCTTGTCAATAAACTTCCAGTCGTTCATCTGGAAAGAAGAAAAGATAAGAAGTCCCACACCGGCTGCAATCAAAACAAACATCAGCCCTACGCCAATACCTATAATTCCGGGCATTCCTAGCACTTCACTGATAGGAGAAAAAAGTACCGGTCCCATAACTGAAAAGATGCATAATAAAACACCAAGGCCTATCATAAATCTGTGTCGGAAAGAAGCATTTACATAATCCTCCGCTTCCTGTATGGATATTACCCTTCTGTCTGAAACTGCCAGTTCATTAACTACCTGGTGGATTCCAAGACTCTCTGCCAGCTCGTCCAGATTACCGAACTCAGATATAACAATACCAATCGCTTCATTCTCGGGTTTCCCCTCAGCTATGAGTTCTGAATACTTATCTTCCATCATCGAATAAAGCTCCTCTTTAGCACGCTTAACCTCCAATGTGTTTGGAAGATTTGCAAACATTGATTCAAGATAATTTTTAATTGTTTCCATAGTCACTTTTCTCCTCTGATGAATTTCTCAACAACTTCTTTTGTGAGGTTCCATTCCTCACATTTTTCTGAGTATATCTTTTTCCCCAACTCAGTGATTCTGTAATAAGTTCTCTTTTTGCCATTCTCTGCATTCTGGCTGTAGGATTCTATGTAGCCGTTTTTCTCCATTCTGGAGAAAGCAGAATAAAGGGTGGTTTCCTTGATAATGTACTTATCCTCTGTCAGCGCCCGTATTCGTTTGGATATCTCATATCCGTAGGAAGGCTCGTTTAAGAGGATATACAATATCATGGTGTCGTTGTACCCGCGAATTACATCGCTGCTTATCTCTACCATTCTATTTTTCTCCTACATCTGTCGTACTATATCTAACGTACTATGTTTATCGTACTACGTTTGTCGTAGTATATCTGACGTAGTAAATATACCACGGCTATCGTAGTATGTCAACACGGTTTTCAAAAAAATTGGTGAAACGAGGGGACGGTTCTTGCGTTCCACAAAGACAGGCATGGTAAAAACATATGTATTTGTGAGGCATTATGAGGAGGTGATGAAGGTCTTAATTGCACAAAAATGGGAAGCACGATTTCTTTGAACTACGTGAAATGTGTGCTTCCCATTTTTGTGCAATTTAGAGATTCACAGCGAAGGAATAGCGAACAAATACATATGTTTTACCATGCTCTTCCTTTGTGGAACGCAAGAACCGTCCCCTCGTTTTGTCTACTTCTCAATCACTCCGGGTCGTCCTTACTATTATCCGTATTATCTTCCCCGGAGTTGTCCTCAGCGTCTTCCTGAGTATCCTCCTTAGCGTTTTCCTCCTTCTTCACCATATCCATAAACCCCAGGATTTCCTTTTTAAACAGATCATCCTCAGAATCATCGTAGAAAATCTGCTCCTTGCTCTCAATTTTCTCAGATACTTTAACTTTAACACCCTTAAAGAATCCGGGTAGCTTGCCACCATGCCGCTTAATGGTAATTCCGATAGTCACACTGATTATTATGATGACAAGAAGTACCGCAATAATAATGCCAATAAGAATATATCTGGGATTTATGTAATGCTTGATTACAAGGGATAAAACAAAGTCATTTCCTTCAATGTTATAGGTCTGATAACCACCCATTTTTCCGGTGCTCTTAAGCAGCGTCTTGTTATTGCCCTCCACCAGAAACAGCTGATACTCCTTAGTGGATATCCAGGGTACGATATCTGTTATGTCATAAAGCTCATTTAGAGGCTTAAATCTTATCTGATGCTCCAAAGCTCCATCGTCAGGTATTTTTACCTCAAGTACTTCATAGGCCTCCTGATTGTTGTCATCCAGATCCCTGTCTGATAGATTGACAGTCTTCTGTACGATCAGTTTTTCGCCTTCTTTGAATAATCCGTCTACCAAGAGCTCTGACTGATAAAAACCTTCTTTGTCACTTTCCTCAGCTATTGTGGTCCTGTAGCGGTTATATTTGGCGGTTATGGTAACATCGTTAGTAAGCCTCTCTATTCCGTCAGTATTCCAGGTTACATAGAAGCCTTTCTTTTCCTCCACTCTTGGATACTCTGCCACAACTACAGATTCGCCGTAATTCTTGATAAGATGCCCAACCTTTGCTCTGCCGCCTTCAAGATCCTCATCTTCCAGAACAAAGTTAACGTTCAGCATACCCAGCTCATACGGAAGTTCCCTGTAATTTATTCCATCATCTTCGATGCCTTCGTCTGCATTTCCTTTTCCTGTCGAAAGCTTTACTACCTTATTTTCATTCTTTTCCTTCTTGGATCCCTTAGATTCTTTAGCCTCTTTCTCCTCTGTTTCTTCCTCCAGTTCCTTAAATACCTTGTTGTCCAAAACATTGTCGTAGCTTACAGGCTCAGCTTTAAGAGAGTAGCTTACTCTGTCAATTCCGGCAAGCTCATCACTGACAAAAAAGTTATCTCTTACCTTTCCCTCATCATCCACATGTCCTGCTATGGCTCCATACCAGTTAATGGCATTTCCGACAGTTACAATTGAAAGGCACTCCTGAATATTCTTGCCATCACCAACAATTCCGCCGATGTAGTTATTTCCGTCAAGTTCTCCTTTTCCATAGGATCTGACTACATGCGCAAGGGAAGAGCCTGCAACTCCCCCTACATAATCGCCTGAAGTTGACTTAACCTTTGCATAACTTCCGCAGTCATATATTGTTCCCATCTCCTGAAGACCACATACGCCGCCGGTATAGTTTTTAAGGGATGTTACATCCCCATAATTTCTGTTATCCCGAAGAACGCATCTTGTGATATAGGAAGTGTTTAAAGAATTCTCCTTGATACTGGTTATAGCCCCCTCTTTGTCGAATTCAAAGTCGATGGCCATGGTTCCGGCTATTCCCGAAACACTTATATCACCTTCGCACTCTCCATAGTTAAAGCAGGTATCAATAGTTGCGTCAGTTGTATAAGTTACTGCCTCATAGGACTGGTCTGTATAAATGGAGGTATAATCCTTATCAAGCACTCCGTCGATTGCATCAGTATAAAGGTTTAAAACCTCATTGAACTGATCGCTGATATCCAAAAGGTCATCTATAAGTATTCCGGTAGCGTTATTGACCTCGCCATTTAAAAGCCCAAAATTGTCGTTCATTCCCTGCATATTATCTGCAAGGCTGACACTGTGTGCCTTATAATCCGATGAAAACTGCGGGAATGTAATATCACTTTCCCCGGCTACATTTCCGATTATACCCTTCGTCTGTTTTGCGGATGATGCAAAATCCTGAGTAGCCTGGTCAAGGTTATTCATGGCACTCTGAGCGTCTTTCCTTACTTCCTCGCTCATCTCAGGCAGATGTTTTTCGTATATTCCAAGAATAGTTGCTGTTGAAGTAGATATATCCTCCTCGTATTTTCCCTTTACTCCGGTTATAGGATTTACGTAATTATTGGCAGCATATTGAATTTCCTTAAGTGAAGCTTCAGTATTTGACGCAGCCAAAAGTTTCTGATCGTCAGAACTGTCACTTTGAGGAAAAACCGTTCCATCGGGATACTTCCAGCTCCCCGGGGCATCAGACCTAAGGCCTGTGCCAATGTCCGCCTCTCCCCAGGCTGCATAATTTGTTTCCACCGTTCCGTCATTAAAGTAATAATCCAGAGTTGTAGTAGTAGTATAGTCTCCTCTTTTTTTCTCGATGGCAAGGTTCGAATATACTCTCTTTGAACGATTTCTAAGTTCTGAATACTGCGCAGCAGCTGACTCGAGGATAGTCTTTGACTCCTTATACTGCCTGCGTTCATCATCATCTTTAATATATTTCTCAATATCGGTATCACCGGCAACGCGAGTAATATCCTTAGTGGACTTCCCGATATCTTCCATACCATCGCCTATTTTATCAATGGCTCCGCCGTTCTTGGAAGTTTCCTCCATTATATAGTCAATTCTGGAAAAAGCCTCTGTTGCACTTCCGGCAACGCCATTGGCAAAATCAATCAGGCCATCAGAAATATATCTTGCGTCAGTTACAGCGCCGGCAGTAAATTTCTGTATTATCGCCAGTCTGCTGGAAATCACATTGGACTGATTTTTAGCATCCTTAAGAGTAACCGTAACATTATCGTGAAGCTTTGAAACCGCTTGTTCAAGCTGATATGCAATATCTGAGCTCATATCGATTGCAACATAGGGTTCAGCCTGTCCGACAATTCCTCCTATATCTTTTCTGCCCTTGATCTTTCCATTATTGGAACATCTGTATACGTAACCTGACTGTCTTCCTACAATACCTCCAACATTGTAGCCGACATGGGAATATCCGATCTCGCCATTATTGATGCAGCGGGAAATGATTCCGATAGATTCTCCCGCAATTCCTCCGGTATCATAGATAGTGACACTTTCTTTTGCCACATCTTTATCAGTGCCAAGACCGTCCTTAAAAAGATTAATTACTCCGGTCAGTTTTTCAAAGGCATCAAGAGTAATCTCTTTATCAGTATTTGTCGTATTTACCAGAGCTTCATTCTGACAGTTTGAGATATTTCCATCATTTTTGCCGGCTATACCTCCGGTAAAATGAACGCCATCAATATAGCCATCGCTGGTGCAGTAAGTAATGCAACCGGAAAGCTCATTGATGCCCGCAATTCCGCCTATATAGTCATTTCCTTTTACAAGGCCCTTAAATGAACTGTGTCCTATATAACCACAGTTATCTCCTGCAATTCCACCTATGATGGTCGTATTTCCCGAAGGCATGACAGCTCCTGTCACATGAAGATTCTTTATTACTCCGGTCTTTTGAACATTGATAAATAGACCTGCATAGGAAAGTCCACTTGTGATGCTGACCTCAGATAATGTATGCCCCTGCCCATCAAATATTCCACCAAAGGAAGGAATGCCGTTAAAATCCTTATTTAAAAGACTTATATCAGCCGTCAGAACTACTCTTTTATTCTGAGACCAGGTATCGAGAGTACACTTCTGGGCAAGCTCAATAAGCTCATCAGCAGTTCCAATGCTGATTTCTTCAATTTCTTCTGGTACAAGGGACTGCAGGTTTTCTCTTATGTCCAGATCCACATCCACGACATCTTCCTTGGCGTCTGACTGAGTCCCTGTGGCATACCTGTCATCATTCTCTGCAAATCCCGTAACGGCATACGCTCCAAATATTATTCCGGAAAGAAGAAGTGCAAATAATCTCTTTTTCATTTTACACGCCCTCCTGTTCAGCAATACTTGTATCTGATGGATCATCTGCATTTTCACTTAAAAGCTTTACATCCTCATTATCAATATATGCGCTGATATTGCCCCTTACTATTGCATGCACTACACCATTAACATTTCCATCAATCTTACCTCTTACAAAGCCGTCAATACGCATAAGTCCTGAAAGCTGCTTGGTCTGAACAGGCTTGTTCATAACAAAGGCAGTAAGCTCAATAATCTTATCACCCACCAGAAGAATCTGCGGAAGAACAAACATAGTTACAAATATAGAAATGATTGTTCCACGGCCAAGGCACTTTCCGATACCATAAATTGCACAGTCTGAGGTCATATTTCCGATAAGAATACCTGCCACAGCCAGCATGGTTCCGGAAGTGATGATTGTCGGGAAAGAAAGATTCATTGTATCAATGATAGCTTCTCTTTTTCCCCTGGTTTCACGAAGCTCCGTGTATCGGCCCGCAATTACAATCGCATAGTCAATATTTGCACCCATCTGAATTGAGCTTACGATAAGGTAGCCCAGGAAAAAGAGGTTGTCATGCATGATTGCAGGGAACGAGAAATTGATCCAGATGCATCCCTGAATGACAGTAATAAGTAGCACAGGCATTCCTGCAGATTTAAAGGTAAAAAGAAGTACCACAAGAACTGCCAGTATTGAAATAACGCTGGTAACAGTGTTATCCCTGGAAAAGCACTTTTTAAGGTCATACTGGCTTACAGATTCTCCAACCACAAAGATTTTATCTTCGTCATAGTATTTTTCAGTTATCTTGTGAAGTTCTTTTATGAAGTCAAAGGTTTCATCCGATTCTTCCGGAAGACTTGTATATACTAATATTCTGGAATAGTCCTCACCCTGAAGCTGTTTTTTTCCAAAATTCATCATTCTGTCGGCATCGTTGAGCTTTTTCATAAGCTCCTCATCCAATGTGACATAGCCTTCGCTCACTTCCTGATATACATACATGAACATATCAATGAGCGGAACCCTGTAATTAACAAGTCCATTGACAACCTTTGCGTAATCGGAATCATTGACTGCATAGCCGGCATATACAAGCTCTGCCACTTCATAATCAAGATCCAAAAGCTCAGAAAACTGTCTTGGTGTAAGCTTATCCGTAAGTGTATAGCCACCAAGAGCCTCTGTATTGGCAAGTCCTGTGACTTGTGTAACATTATGATGGTTTTCCAGCTCCGAGATCAGCAGTTTTTCTTTATCATAATCTCCTGAAGGAAAAACAAGAGCCATCATATTGTCGGCAGTAAAGGTTTCCTTCTGCATATTCGCAGCCACCTGAACATCGTTAATAAGAGGCGGTGTAATCCGGCTGTAACCATAAACGTAAGGAGTCCCGGAAGATATCCTCTGAGCCACAATGATAACCACAACAAATAAAGGCGCAATGATGTATCTGGATAAATAGGCGAATTTGCCGACGAAAGGTATCTGAGGAACAAAGTTTTTGTGTTTGGTATTATCCATCAGCGTAGCAAAAAGCATAATAATTCCCGGCATCAAAAGAAATACCGATAAAAGGCTGAGAATAATAGCCTTTATAAGAACCATGCCCATGTCCTTACCTATTCCAAACTGCATAAACAGCATGGCAATAAGGCCGCCCATGGTGGTGAGAGAACTTCCTGAAATCTCAGGTATAGCTTTTGACAGAGCAAGAATACACGCTTCTCTTGCCTCAAGCTTCTCTCTTTCCTCCTTGTAACGATTAAGCAAAATAACTGCGTAATCAACAGAAAGAGCAAGCTGAAGAACTATGGTAACGGAATTAGATACAAAAGAAATTGTTCCAAAAAGGAAATTTGTGCCCATCTGAACAATGGCTGCAGAACCAAAGGTCAAAAGAAGAACCGGAACCTCAGCATAGGCTTGGGAAGTAAGGACAAGAACAAGGACAACGATTATAACTACTAAAACGGATATTACATTCATCTCCTTGTCTATGAGTTCAGCCTGAATGTCTCCAAGAGTAGTGGAAATATAGCAGTCATAGTCCGCAAAATAATTCTTAACCTGATCTAAAAGCGTCAGGCATATTTCTTCTTTTTCATCATAATTAAAGGTAATAGTAAAAAGAGCCGAGCCATTATTGTAGTGATCACTGGTATCATCCACGTCGCAGGAAAATACACCTTCCATGCTTTCAATGTCCTGTTTGATAAAAAGAGCCTGTTCATAAGAAATATTTGCCACCATGACCTTAACACTGCCGTAGGTAACAAACTGCTCCTCCATTATGTCAAGGCCCTGCCTGGTCTCACTGTCTGAAGGCAGATAATATGCGAGATCATTTTCTACGCCAACCCAGCCTCTTGCGATTACGGAAAATATACACAGAAGTGCGTATATAAGAAAAAACAGATTGCGCTTATCTACGATGAAAGCGCAGATTCTAACCATAACACTATTGCCGTTTTTACTGTTCTGAGTTGCCATCCCCCAATTCCCCCATACGAATAAATAGAATAACTCTCACTATTTATTGTATTACTTTTAACGAAATGAGTCAAATGCTGGTAGCATTTGCCTCATCTTTATCATTTTTATTCTATTTTTCGAGTGATTGTGGCTCGTTCTCGTTACATCATTCCCATGCCTGGATTTCCTGCTGGCATTGGAGGAACCGGCTCCTTGATTGTGGCTACAGCTGCCTCTGTTGTAAGGAAGCTTGAAGCTACTGATGTAGCATTCTGAAGAGCTGAACGTGTAACCTTGGCAGGATCGATGATACCGTCCTTAACCATGTCTACATACTGCTCTGTATATGCATTGAAGCCTACGCCCTGCTTAGACTCTTTTACTTTGTTAACGATAACTGATCCGTCAAGACCTGCGTTGTTTGCGATGTGGAAAAGAGGAGCCTCGAGAGCCTTAAGAACTACGTTAGCACCTGTCTTCTCGTCGCCTTCAAGCTTCTCAGCCATCTTAGCAACTTCCTTGGTAGCGTGGATGTAAGCTGATCCACCACCAAAGATGATACCCTCTTCAACTGCAGCTCTTGTAGCGTTAAGAGCGTCTTCCATTCTGTACTTAGCTTCCTTCATCTCTGTCTCTGTAGCAGCACCAACTCTGATAACTGCAACACCGCCAGCGAGCTTAGCAAGTCTCTCCTGGAGCTTCTCCTTATCAAACTCAGATGTTGTATCCTCGATCTGCTTCTTGATCTGAGCTACTCTTGCTTTGATGTCGTTCTTGTTGCCAAGACCATCAACGATTGTTGTCTTCTCCTTCTCTACCTTGATGCTCTTTGCTCTTCCAAGGTCATCCATTGTTGTATCCTTGAGCTCAAGACCAAGATCAGAAGAAATAACCTTACCACCTGTAAGAATAGCGATATCCTCAAGCATAGCCTTTCTGCGATCGCCATAGCCGGGAGCCTTAACAGCTACAACGTTGAATGTTCCACGAAGCTTGTTAACGATAAGTGTTGTAAGAGCCTCGCCATCAACGTCCTCAGCGATGATAAGGAGCTTAGAACCTGTCTTAACGATCTGCTCAAGAAGTGGAAGGATATCC
>JAFPVA010000006.1 GCA_017413105.1 Butyrivibrio sp.
ATCAACCAGATAAATATAAAGTGTACGGTTGAGAAAGAGGACAAAAGTTATGGCAAAGAATACAAGATTTGAAAAAGTTTACACTCAAGGAGCAGTTAATGTTACTGAGATCTGGGTTGACAAGGATACAGGCGTAAACTACTTGTATCATGTCAGCGGATATTCCGGAGGACTTACCCCTTTACTGGACAGGGAAGGTAAGCCGGTAATCAGTCCAGTTGCAAATAGATAACATTTACGAAGAGTATGCAGATAAGCTGATTACTGCTGTAAAGAAAAGTAACTATCCCATCAGACTTGAATACAATTATGCTTCACGTATTGAAGCGGGATATTTTAAGGATGAGTTTTGGGAAGAGATACCAAAGGACCTGGTCATATTTGGTTATGACGCACATTCGCCAGAGGAGATTATAAACGGGTGGAACTATTACAAGGACTTAACCAGTCATAATCATTTCGTTGGAAGAAGCTGAAAAATGATAAAATAGAATAGTCAATAAATGGTAAAGAAAAAGTTTTGGGTTTTGAGGAGAGTGCGAAAGATATGGATGAATTTGGTGAGATTATTATATATCAGACGGATGATGGACTTTCCAAGATTTAGGTCAACTTAAAAAATGAAACAGTATGGCTTTCAATCGATCAGATGGCGGAGCTGTTTCAAAGAGACCGAAGTGTTATAGGTAAGCATGTTCGTAATATCTTTAAAGAAGGAGAGTTGGTGAAAGATTCAGTGTGGGCAAAATTTGCCTACACTGCCGCTGATGGAAAAGTCTATGATGTAGACTTTTATAATTTAGATGTAATTATTTCTGTCGGATATCGTGTGAAATCTATCCGCGGAACTCAGTTCCGTATATGGGCAAATTCTGTTTTAAAGGAATATATCGTCAAAGGCTTTGCAATGGATGATGATAGGCTAAAGGGGAATGGCGGCGGAAACTACTGGAAAGAACTTCTGGATCGAATTAGGGACATCCGCTCATCTGAGAAGGTGCTATATCGTCAGGTTCTAGACTTATATGCTACGAGTGTTGACTATAATCCCAAAAGTGAGGAATCTATAAAATTCTTCAAGATTGTTCAAAATAAGCTGCATTATGCTGCTCATGGACATACCGCAGCCGAAGTCATATATGAAAGAGCAGATGCAGAAAAACCATTTATGGGGCTTACCTCTTTTTCAGGTGAACTTCCAGCGCTTAAAGATATTGGTGTTGCGAAAAATTATTTGAAAGAAGATGAACTGAAGATTCTTAACAATCTTGGCATTGGATGAAGAGGTGTTAGCAATCTTGAGCGAGTAATTTGCTGTGCTGGAAAATATACTGCTTTTCAACCACAGGTTAAGTGACAACCCTATATTTACATGTCTATACTTGTTTTACAGCAAACAAAAAGTATAGTTCATGGAGGGTGAAGCTTATGGCAGATAAGATGCTTGTGACTCAGGCTCTTGATGAGAGAGACCTGCTTGTGAAAAAGATTCAGGATAAAATTTCAAAGGCTAGCTTTGTAGATACAATCAAGCCCAACGAGGAGAAGGTGCTTGATGCAAGAGTATCCAAGGATGAATTTGCCAAGGATGCAGAGAGTACATATCAGCAGATTCAGGATCTGATTGACAGATTCCAGAGAATTGATGCAGCAATCGTTGCTTCAAATGCTAATACAACTATCAATACCACCTATGGCTCTTTTACCGTTGCAGGTGCAATTTCTCTAAGAAGCAGATTGCGCGGTGCGGGATCATATGATGGAGATGCTGATTTCGAGAGATCACTTCAGCTTAAGATGGAAAAGGATTACCAGACTAGAGTCGCTGTTGCTGATTTGAAGAACAAGCAGCTTCAGAGCACAGCAGAGAGTATGAGACTTTCAATTCTTGGTAAGGATACCAAAGTTAAGGATGAGAAGCCTCTGGAAGTAGTTGAAGCTTATGTGAAGGAGAACACTACTGAGCTGGTAGATCCGCTTGATGTTCAGAAAAAGATTTCTGTACTTCAGGAAAAGAGGGATACGCTTCTTACTGAGCTTGATACTCAGATTAAAGTATCCAATGCGACAACATTTATTGAGATTTGATTAACTCAGTAAGAATTGCCTGCAACACGAAAACTTCAAACCCGGTTTCCCTGTAACAGGGTTACGTTACAACTACCGATATTGCAAATATTGGATGAGAGTTCAGAATGGCGAAGTGGAAATCGCGCTGGGTTAATGGCCCGGAAGTCGCAGGTTCGAATCCTGCTTCTGAATCCCCATATACGGGATAATAATGAGGAGGCCGCAACGGCCAAGTGCATTAACCGTTTTGCATTTTGGTTAAACCGTGAATTATCATCGGTCAATAGTATTTATTTCAATAATCAATTGGGAACTGAGAATGTACTTTAGACATAGAAATATGTTGAAACCCATGATAAAGGTTAGGGCGCTAAACCGGTTGGTCTGAAGTGATCCTCGTGGCTGTGTTGTGGGCAATAAAATAATCATTTCAGAATTTGATCATAGCTGGACCTCAGATAGGTAAAGCGGCAAAGGACCTTGCAGAAAATGCAGGG